>JADFYA010000251.1:0-5020 GCA_015233285.1 Deltaproteobacteria bacterium
CCGGCCTTGACCGTATCCGCCCCGATAATGGCATCTTCAGGCCAGTCAGCCCCCTTGACCAGGACGTGGGGCAGGATTTCTCGAATGATCGCCCCGGGGTCGGCCTCGTCAAAAATGACCACATAGTCCACGCAGGCCAGGGCGCACAGGACTTCGGCCCGCCAGTCCTGAGGAGTCAACGGCCTGAGGTCGCCCTTGATTTGACGGACGGATCTATCGGAATTGACGGCGACCACCAAAATATCTCCGACCGCTTTGGCAGCCTGAAGATACCGGGCATGACCCAAGTGCAGGACGTCGAAGCAGCCGTTGGTGAAAACAATCGTTTTGCCTCGGGCCTTAAGCTCCTGGGCCAGGGCGCCCGTCTCCTGTCTGGTGATCAGCTTGGAAATTTCGTGGTCCATCCTGGCCCCTTGAATATTAATTCGTTGCTTATCGCTGGACGCTTCCAACGAGCAACCAGCAACGAGAAACCAGCAACCAGTTTGTTTGAGCTAGCTGAAAATCTCCGTAATACGGTCCGTGGCCCGATGATATCGAAGCAAAATAATCCGGCATACACCCTTTAAGAGACCGGTCTCCAATTCACGGTAACGAAACTCGACTTGTTTCATGATGTCTGAAGTCAGAACCAGCACCTCCGTGTCCATTTTGGCCACAGCGGTGTATTGATAACGGCCCTTTTCCGGAGAGACCAAGAATTCTTCACCGACCATCGACCCCCGGCCTATTTCGGCCACAATGATCTTTTTGTCGTATGACAGGGTGCTCACGGTCAATTCCAACGCCCCTTGGGCGACCAACGCCATGAAATTCGCTGGCTGGCCGGCCTGAAAAAGCGTTTCGCCCCGCCTGATGGTCCTTCGCCCAAGCTGAGTCAAAACAGCGCGCTGTTGTTCCGGCTCCAAGAATCTCAACACGCTATATGCTGCGTCATGTTCAGGACGTGACGGCTCCGTTCCCACTGGCTATTTCTCTTCCTTTCTCAGCTCGGTCAGTCTCGTTCTCATCCTTTTGATCAAGTCCTGATAGGAGCCTTTAGCCAAAATCTGATTAAATTGGGACCGATAGTTGCCGATGAGGCTGACTCCCTCGATGTTGACATCATAGACCCACCATTTGGACCCTTTGGGGTACATGCTGTAATTTATAGGTATTTCGTTGTGTTGCGTTTTAATCAGGGTGTTCACCACGGTGCTGTCGGGTGAAGCTTCCCGTTCTGATTTGAAGATGATTTCCTCATTGGTGTACTGTTCAATTTTTCCGATGTAGGACGCTTCAAGCAACTCAGAAAAGACACCGGCGAATTCTTTTCGCTCCCGGTCATTCAGTTTGGCCCAATTCCGGGCCAGGCATCTTTTGGCCATCTCATCAAAATCAAAGTTTTTGGTGATGATGGCATGGATTTTGTCACGCCGTTCCTGCTTTCGTCCTTCACCTTTCAGGCCGCCGTCCCTCAACACATCCAGAATCTGGTTGACCCCGGCTTTAAGTTGATCCAGGGCCGGGCTTTTGTCCTCGGCCAGACCCGGAGTCGTTATCATCAGCAGTAACCCGGCAGCAAACGCCATTATTAGACCTAACAACTTGATCCGAAACATAAACTGTCTCCCGTTAGCATGATATTCCCAGGCGGAGAAAAAGCTCCGCTCCGGGACATTTGAAACCCGAAAAGATATACCATCAACTGCTCAACAATAAGTCGGCCCCTATTCGGCCCCCTTAACCTCCAGGACATCCCGGCCGCAGGCATGATAGAGATTGCTCACACCCAAATTAAAATTTAAAATAGCCTTTAAATACTCTTGCTTCAGTTGGGCATAAACGACGATCGAATCAGACGCGTCTTTCATCTCGCCCACCCCCATATCATAGTTGGCCACAGACCCGACCAGCCATTTCCGGGCCGTCTTGTAGCCCTTAGAAGTAGAATCGATAATCCGCCTCGCTTCCACGATGTCGTAGTAGGCCTGCTCCACCTGAACCGGGATGCCCATATCGGCGTAGTCTTTCTTTTGATTCACTTTCAGGTACTCGGCTCTGGCTTGACCAACCTTGGCTTTGGTAATGCCGAAGTCAAAGTTCCATTTCATGCCCACGGCCACACCGGCCTCTTCATGATTAAACCGGTCATAGATCCAGGGATTGCGGACAGTATCCCGGTCCGGGGCCCCGGCATAGGAGGCCATGCCGGCGGCAAAAATAGTCGGGTAATAATCAGCCTTTTCAGCCTCGTAGAGGGCCTCTTTGGCAATCAATCCATTCTTGATCTGATCATACTCCGGGCGTTGTTTTTTGGACTCGTCGATGTACTTTTGAATCTCGGCCGGGTCAAACTTTACCGGTTCCAAAGTCTTATCGGCGATATCAAAAGCTTCAGGAGTCTTAATATCCATAAAGCGGGTCAAGGCCACCTTGGTCACCGTCTCATACTTGATGGCTTCCTCCCGGTATTTGGTGATCACGCTATTATATGACTCTAATTTATACAAGTCCATTTCCGTCACCGAAGGCGAATTCCCGGCCAGTAAGCGCCTGGCCCGTTTTAGCGCCGAATCCAAATATGACTGGATCTCATCGATCAGCCGGGTCGATTCCCGGGCGGCCAGCAGAGCCCAGTAATATTTTTTGATCTCCAAGGCGACATCCGTCTTTTTTTGGATTATCCTTGCTTCTTCATATTTTATTCCATGTTCGGCGGCTTCCATGGTTTTGCTCAGTTTGCCGAAGGTATACAACGGCTGAACTACTTTCATGTCGAACATGATGAACGGCGTCAGCCCATGTATTTCATTGCTTTTATAGGTAGAATTGATCTGGTCTCCCCTGGCCTGTGAGGTGGGTCCGGTCAGGGTCACGGTTTCAATCGTGGGATACCGGCTGGCCTTGGCCTGATCCAGACGGGACTTGGCGATTTCCCGGTCCAAGCCCAGTTCCCTCACCTCCGGGCTGACCTGAAGGGCCTGGTGAATACAGTCCGCCAGAGTATAGGTTTTTGGCCCACGTGCCGGCAATGGGGCTGTGTCCCCCGCAAAAACCGCAGGGGTATAGGTTAAGGCCACAAATAACAGCCCTAAAAGTATCCTGTTCATATATTCCTCCAATGTGTTAGATCTTGCCGAAAATGTACTTGCTGATCAGCTCCTCCAAATCAATAGCCGATTCGGTGTCGGTGATGGTGCCCCCCGGCAAGATGTACTTGTCGGAAGCACCGGGCTTTATTTTGATAAACTTATCTCCGATGATTCCCTGAGTCCGGATTGAAACGATGACATCATTCGGCAGCTTGACCTCAGGTTTGATTCTCATCTCCACTTTGGCCATGTCATCTTTACCCAGGCTGATACCGGCCACTCGGCCGACAGTGACCCCGGCAATTTCCACTACAGCCCCCTCCTTAAGCCCGGACACGGAGGAAAAGAGCGCAAACACAGGGTATTCTTTGCCTCCAAATATATTTACTTTTCCTAGTTTAACAGCTACATAGGAAAAACATAAGAAGCCGATGATGATGAACACGCCGACTGAAAGTTCCAAATTCCATTTTTGTTTCATTGTTCTACCTGATCGCTGGAGTAAATTGATCCCATGGTATCGTTGATCAACGTCTTGACCACATCGTTCTCGGATCGCTGGATGTCTTCATAAGAACAGTGGGTCAGGATGATCCCGTCGTGCATCACCGCCACCATATCGGACAGGTTAAATATCTTGGGAATGTCATGGCTGACTATAACTGCCGTATATTTAAGAAGCTTCTGAGTCTCGAAGAACAGTTTATACATGTCCTTGACCTTGACCGGGTCCAGGCCGGTGGTAGGTTCATCGAACAACACAATCTGAGGCTCTAATTGCAGGGCCCTGGCCAATCCCACCCTTTTCTTCATCCCGCCGCTTAACTGGGCCGGATACTTGTCCAGTTGATCCGCCATACCCACTAGCTGGAGCTTTTCAATGACCCGCCGCCTAATCTCGGCATCTTTCAGTTTGGTTCTTTGCCGCAAGGGCAAGGCCACATTCTCGAGAACGTCAAGTGAGTCCAGCAAAGCCGCCCCTTGAAATAGAACGCCGAATTTTGTCCGAACTTCCTTCAGTTTCTTTCCCCTGACCCGGGATACATCCACTCCGTCAACGATGACTTGCCCGGAGTCCGGCCGGACCAGACCGAGAATATGCTTCAGGAGAACACTTTTGCCCTGGCCGCTTTGACCAACGATAATGGTGGTCTTACCGGCTTCGACGTCTAGGCTGACACCCTTGAGCACTTCATTCCCGGCGAATGACTTCCTCACCTCAACCAGTCTGATAATAGTATTGTCGTTCAGGGACATTTGTTTTTGTGGTTCCATGTTAACCGATTGGAGCAACGGGCCGGTGGTTTCAAGTTCAGGCCGGACCTGGGAAGCACATGCCGAGGTGGGGCAGAGACCATCTCCCATTAAGCAGATGACTATAAGTTTAGAGCATCACGGAGGTGATCAGGTAATCCCAGACCAGGATGCTTACCGAGGTCATAACCACGGCCATAGTCGTAGCCCGGCTGACCCCTTCGGCCCCAAATCCGCCTTTCCGGTCCAGATGTACGAAAAATCCCTTGGCCGCGCAAATCCAGACGATAAGCAGGCCAAAGCACAAAGACTTGATGATGGCCATGTTGATGTCGGCCCATTCAACGCTCTTGCTCATCCCGGCAAAATAGGCGCCCTCATTGACTCCCAATAGCTTCACCCCGGCCAGCCAGCCGCCGAAAATACCGACCACAATAAATACAAAATTCAAAATAGGCACGGATATCAGGCAGGCGACAACCTTGGGAGCCACCAGGAACCGGTAAGGATCAACGGCCATGCACTCCAGGGCATCGATTTGTTCAGAAATCCGCATAATCCCAATCTCGGCACAGATAGCCGAACCGGCCCGGCCGGTAACCATCAAGGCCGACAACACCGGTCCCAACTCCCGAAGTAAGCTCAGGGCCACGGCCGAGCCCAACATCCCCACGGAACCGAATTGACTTAAG
>JADFYA010000251.1:5093-5542 GCA_015233285.1 Deltaproteobacteria bacterium
ACGGATAAGGACATGCTCCCGATAATATGAATTTGTTTGACCATGGCGGAGATATTCACCGGCGGTAAGAAGATGCCCGCCACGGCCATGAGCAGGAAAACGCCCATGCGGCCTGCTTCTTCCACCTTGAAGATGGTCTCCCGGCCCAGTCTTTCAATAACCCTTAGCATTTATTCGCCCCCGCAGAAGGGTCATAATACAAAAAAAATACCGGCCCCGTCAAACAAAAATCATTCGCCGGCCCAGGACAGGCACTCTGAAATCACGAATTTTGAGGGCCGCCCAGATTGGTCAACGGACAGGAGGTGAAGGTTGTTTTACTATCATAACGTCATGATAAGGCGATATGACCGTCCCATATCCCGGCGGCTTCTTCAAGCTTCCTGCGTTTTCTAATTTATTCTTTTCCTGGAAATGGCCAAGTGCGGCAGCCGGCGACGGCAGTCTGG
>JADFYA010000252.1 GCA_015233285.1 Deltaproteobacteria bacterium
ATGCGGTCATGGATGATGCAGCCTGCTGCACGGTGCCCGTCGCCTGATGCATGACCTGATTGGCTGTCTGGGCATTTTCCGCATTCTTTTTGGTCATGGAAGACATTTCCTCCAAAGAGGCGGATGTCTCTTCCAGCGACGCCGCTTGTTCCGATGCCCCGGAAGCCAGCGATTGACTGGCCGAGGTGAGTTGGCCGGCGGCCGAGGTGACCTGGTCCGCCCCGGCCATCAAACCTTCTATCACCCGGTTGATCGGCCTGGTAATGGACAAAGTCAAGAATATCCCCAATCCCAAGGCCACGACAAAGCCCGTAGCCATACCCACTAGTGAAATGATTTTGGCTAACTTCGAATCATGCTTGGCTTTTTGCTGGGTCTCGGCCGCCGTCTTGCTATTTAATTCCACCAGACCGTCTAATAGCGGCAAGACCTCTCGTTGTTTCTCAAATGCAACCACCATAGCCTGCTTGTTCATCTGGAGATAGAAATCTTCCGCCTTTTTCGCCTCTGCCTTGACGGCGTCAAAATGCTTTATGACCTCCGCTGAACCGGGGAGCAATTCCTCCACATAGGCTTTAACGGCTGATTCCATCTCACCTTTCTTGACCATTCCTTTGATTTTCTTGACTATCTGATGGAAAGCATTATGGGGTGGGACGGCGTCCTTCAGTGCTCCGGTAATCCTGGCGTTATCAGTCTTATAACCGGCCAGCCACTTACCAAAGGCGCATTGGGTGGGGTCTTCACCACCAGTAACTTCACCCTTGGCCAGCACCATCCTAGACACATTGGCCACCAGCTTATAATGATCGCCCACAAATTGTTCAATAGACTTGACCAGTTGCGTCGGGTCCAGGATATCTGTCTTGGCCAGCTCTCGGCTCAACAAAAAAAACTTATCATTTTCGGCTTTAAAACTTTCCCAGGCGACCATGAACCGCTTATAGAGTTGATCTTCCTCCGGCACACGGGGCAAGGCTTCATACCTCTTCCAGGAGCTTTGATAGTTCTCCCGAATTTTAGCCAGGTTTTCATACTGGCGTTCCCGGTCTTTGGGGTCTAGTCCGGGTATCATCAGGGTCCGTTGGACTACCCGAACCGATTCCGCCGCTTGCCGCATGCTGAGCAAGCACTGAACGCTGGGCAAACAGTCATCACATATATCACCCAAGTCTGCACTCAACCTGCTTGTCACCCTAACCGCCATGAATCCCAACACCAGCGTAATAACGGCCACGATGATGAAGCCACCAATCAATTTAGTGCCCAACTTCATATTCTGCATATAGCCCATCTCCTAAGAAAATTTACGGTTGTGTCTGCCGGGTAAGTTCTTTCCCTGAATATATCATCCGCCTACCTGAATCTTTTATCAGATTTTCCGCCCCACCGCAAATGGAAAGAGTTTCCTATCGGAAATATCTCATCCCAAATATGTAGACGCGGTTAGTCAGTCGTTGAAGATGGGAAGTACCGGGAAACGATGAAATTGGTGGTATTGGAGGTCATTTTGATCCGGTCCGAAACCCGGAGGCCCGGAACCCACAGGATCTCTCCCCCATAAGCCAAAAGGGGTAAAGACTTCCGGTCGTCTCGGGGAACCTTCAGATCAATGAATAGCTTCTTGAGCTTGACCGTTCCGCCCATGCCCATAGGACTGATTCGGTCTCCCGGCCGGAAATTTCGAACCTCCAGGGGTGAGGGCAGCCGATCATAATCCAGCACCACCTGGTTTGACCTTTCCGGCAGAGGATCTCGGGGACGATCGGCAGACACAACAAAAGACAGAGCCGCGCCGGAGTCTGGGATCTCCACCCGGCCGGGGATAACCGCCGGATAGGCAAAATCCTGTGTCGCCGAGCCTGAATCCGCCCGAATGAACAGATGATCATATGATTTTATCACCATCACCCCGGCGGGCAAACACAGCTTCTTTTCTCCTGGCGACGTGTCCAGAAGCCCTCGGACGGCCTGAATGTGAACGTAGCCCAGACCGCGGAGATCTCCTTTAACCGACTTCAGGGCTTGCCGGATGATTTCAGTTTGAATCGCCGGATGCTCTTTCAAAAGGCGCGGCACATCCAACCGGATGCCGGCTCCGTGGGGTGCAGGAACGGCCAGTTCGGGGATTCTTTTAAGCGCTTCTTGGGCGAGGAAGTCGTGGGCCTCGGCCATGATCCCGGCAGTGCGGACCAGGGTGGCCGTCATGTCCGGATTGAAGCTGTCCTTCAACAAGGGCAACAACCGCGCCCGGACCCTGGCCCGGAGATATTTCTCATTCCGGTTGGACACGTCTTCGGCATAAGTTGACCCCAGGGATCGGAGATAATTCAGCACCTCCGCCCTGGTGCTGCCGATGATCGGCCGGACCACCGTCCCGTCCCGCACCGGAGGGATACCAGCCAGGCCGGCCGGGCCGGAGCCGCGGATGAGCCGCATAAGCACTTCCTCAGCCTGGTCATCAGCCGTGTGCCCTACGGCGATCTTGTGTCCGCCCTGGGATTGTCTGATTTCCTCATAGAACTCATACCTGACCTGCCGGGCGGCCTCTTGAACGCCCAGGTTCCGATGTTTCGCCGCGGCAGCCACATCCACCCGTTTACCGAAAAAAAGAAGCCCCAGTTCTTCGGCCATATCCCGGACCATCATCATTTCCGCCTCGGCCTCGTAACGCAGCCCATGATGCAGGTGACAGACGACCAGGCTGATTTCATAGGCCGACTTAAGTTCGTTTAGGGCCTGGAGCATGGCCGTAGAGTCAGGTCCGCCGGAGACACCCGCGATGACTTTCTCACCTGGCCGGAGCATTCGGAAGAGTTCGATGGTCTCGGCTGTTTTGACTATAAATGGATGTCGGGGCATATCAGGTTTTAGACGGCATCTTTCCCGGTTTTTTGAATACGTTCAAACCGACCTTCTCTTCCCGGTCGGGGATGACGGCATTTCCTTCAGTCGAGGCAATGATAATGGTCTTGCCCGATGACGAGGGTCCGAATTCCTGGGTCAAGTCCACCTTAATGGTCAAGATGTTGTCTACCACGGTCATTTCAACATTTTTCATATCGCACCTCCATGCTATGATGTAGAATGATTCTTACGCCTGCACTGATGACACTGGATTACTATGCTGAAGGAGTCAAAAAGATAAAAGTATGGCTCTCAACTCAGCAAAGTTTTATTGGCAGTCAACACCGTGATGCCGTATTTCTTGAAGTCGCCGTCGTGGGTAATCATTTTCAACCCTCTAACCCGACACAGTTCAGCTAGTACCATGTCATTAAAATCGGGACGCCTTTTTTCATAATGATCCAGAAGCAAGCCCATATCCATTTCTTCCAAGCCGCTGCTCGTGACCCGGCAATAACTAAGAATCCGCCGTACATCATTGGCTATGACTTTAGCTATGTCGAAGTATATACTATTATTACGAAAAACCTTAAACTCCGTTATTCCTAATATGTTTTTCAGGGATTCAAATTCCATCCGCGAATACCTATTCATGAATTCAGAAATAACGAGCACATCAACAAAGACTTTACTGCCCGCGGCGAGAATCTTGGCCAATGCTTCAGAATATACCCTTGTCTTCCATCCACTAGCGCAACGCGGGCAGAATACGTAGAGCCAGACATTAGCGTCTATAAAAACCTCATCGTTCGCGGAAAAAGGATAATGATTAATCGAAATTGCCCTAAAAATCATCCTCCTCCTCCAATACATTCCTTATCGTCTCCTTGAACCGTCCCGGATCTTCTAGGCAGGCCTTAGCGGAATCGACTACACGTTCCAGTAGAATCAAATCATCCGGTTCGATATCAGTGAGTTGAATATTGGACCGGATGTCTTCCTCAAGAAACGAACCGTAGAGTTGACCGAAAGCCGTATGCAAAAAAGCTGCTGTCAGAAAGGTAACATCATGAAAAGAAAGAGTTATCTTCCTCCCCACCCTTAGAGCGGCCACGATTTGATCATAGACTTTCCGGCCATCGTCCGAAGCCACACACAATGAATTACCCACTATTTCATACACTGAAAGAGTCGTAGCTCCCATGCAAGCAGCTTGATACGGGTTGCTTAATAATAATTGTCCTTCAATCGGTTCCAAATATGTGGTCATTGCCTCAGTCCTCCTCTTTAGCGTACGAACGGGCATCGGGTTCGTTCAGGTCTTCCTTTCCCGGTGCACATCAGAACAATACTCAGTTTTTTCTCTAATCCCGGTTTGCGGTTTAATGAAGTTTCTTTAAGTTAGATCTGCGGCGTCCTCCTGGTCCCTGACCTTTTGTAAAACTAAATGGAATACCTGGTTACAGCTCATTCTGACAATCTCTTCAAAAGGTTCCTTTTGTACAGGCAGGCACAGCGGTACCAGGGCAGAGCCCGTAAGTTTCAAGAGCACCTCTATTATAACACCATTGGCGCCGCATGAGTCACATATCGGTCAAGAAAATGGAGATGGATCACTTTTACAGGTGCCCAAGGATAAAGTCAAGTGGATGTTAGACAACCGACCGAGTTCAACTGTGCCGTCCCGGACGACAAGTGCCCTGGTTATACTGCGGCGTGATGCTCCTACGTAAATCAGATTCTGATTAAATTTTTAGGGCCGGAGGCCGGCTGTCCGGTTAATGGGGTATTAAGTCGGTATTAAAAGAATTTTATGCCATATATTATGTATTGAATCATGATAATCTGGTCTTTTATTCTGGTTTATGCAGATCTGATATATAGGATAACAGCCATCCGTTATAGTTGATGAGAAAAATGTCGCATTTTTGTTCCACTTTATTTCCTTTTTGTGATATGGAGAGTTTTGAGGCGCCGAAAATTATTTCAGAACCGGCCGTCTGATGGGTTTAGTTGACAATATATACTAAATAATCAACAAGATATATCAAAGACAAGGCGACCTGATCAACTCCATAAGGGCTGACACTTAGCCTGTCTAATGAGGCGTAAATATGAATGGTATTGAATGTGGTATAAATAGGATGCTAATGGGACGGGTACCCCAAGGCAGCGATCTGCTGGAGTTTTTGACCCAATTGTGCCTGGAAAAAAACCTTTCCTTGGGAGTGGTCTGGGCTTTAGGAGCGGTATCCCAGGCTAATATCGGCTTTTATGATCAGGTGGAGAAACGCTATTGTAATGTTACATTTGATCGGGAATTGGAATTAACCGCATGCCAGGGAAATATTTCCTTAAAAGACGGCGTGCCGTTTATCCATCTCCATGCCGTTTTTGGCGACCGAGACGGAAGCACCTTTTCAGGACACGTGATGGCTGGAACCAATATCTTCGCCTGTGAGTATACCATCATGGAGCTGACCGGAGAGCCATTGATCCGCGGCCTTGACCCGGCCACCGGACTTTTCCTGTGGCGATCATGAAAAAACTACTTTTCAACCGTCCATAATCGGTCGGGTTTAGGAAGAAAACGGAATTAACCCCGAGTTCCGGCAGCCGTACCACCAGGCAACAAGTTGCCTACGCCACCCACAGCCGCGGCGGTTCAGGATGACGCAGACAAGTTGT
>JADFYA010000253.1:0-4650 GCA_015233285.1 Deltaproteobacteria bacterium
TTGTCTGTCTGGATGATAAACTTATGACGAGGTTGAACTGGGTCAACTTGTTGAAGCGGCTCAATGGTGATGAAGAGTTGAGTCTTGAGATACTAGACACCTATATCCAGGATGGGGCGGAACAAATCGTGGCCTTGGAAAAGGCTGTGGCCCAATCTGATGTAGGACAAATTCAACAACTGGGACATAGATTCAAAGGCTCGGCAGCGAACGCTGAAGCTATGATTATGCTAGAATTAGCTATTGAACTGGAGCAGTCGGGAAAAGACGCTAATATAACAATGGCCAAGGAAGTATTGGAAAAGATCAAGGCAGAATACGGTCTGTTGAAACAGTTAGTTGAGGATAAGATGCCGTCATAATCCGTTGCTCTGAAAAAGCTTCTGTGTAAACAGCCTGATTAAATTCGGCTATAGGAATGGGTGGGCTGACAGCGGAGTGGCGGCTTTTCAGCTTCGGGCAAAGGAATTTAATCAGGCATTAACACAAAAGACTTGACAGCCTCGCTTTGGTTTTTTCTTTGATTGGCCAACGCTTGTACTTGGCGTACTTATTGTTGTACGCGGTATATAACAACTTTTCCTCGGTCTTACAACACCATTACTGCAAAGGATAAATCATGAAAAGAGGCACCATAGTATTGGGCTGGTGTTTGATAACCCTTTGCCTGAGTTTGCTCCTCTGTCATGCCGGAACCTCCTGGAAGAGTCGCACGCAAGACACGTTGTATTCCAACACCAAGTATAATTACACCGTGGAACAAGTGGGAACAGGGAGCACCGCCTATGCCACAATCCGCGACACGGTGGTTAACAAGACGGCATCCCAAGATGTCTTTCCCGGAACCATGGACGGATTCATTGAATCCTCAACCAGTAAAATTCATTTTACCGTCGTCTACCGAAACAACTGAGGATCACGCTTTTACGTCATTAACCGGGGCGGGGACCTCTTGGACCGTGGACGCGACCAGTGCGATCTATGACACGCCGCATTCGATTCAAGTCCAAACTTGTCTTGCAGGTGATGAGTCATCGGGCAATGCCTGCGATGTGCTCTTTAACTTCAGCTGTCGTGGTGCTATTATTGATAATCTGTTCTGCCATCTCGGCCTAAGCCTATTTGTGCCGGTCATAACCACCAGCTTTCTGGCTCGGGAGATTCTGATCCGGACCAACTTTTTCTGCAATTCACTGGTCGCGCTCGTTCCCGAGGCACAAGGTTTGACTGGGAGACGATCTGGATCGAGCCAAGGCATTATATAAAGATTAAATATCTAAGGAGATCGTTTCCAGTGCGTTAAGATGCAAAAGCCCCACCAGATTGGGCCGGTAGGGCTGATGATTCATTTAGGGCTTACCTGTTTGTTCCTCTTACTTAGCTGCACTAAGCCTGCTCACGTTCCAGGTCGTCTTCTGTCCGTCACTGGATGTTCTAGATACCAGACCATTAGTCGTGCCGACAAAGCTAAAGGTGGCGCTGGTCCCCTGATTATATATATCCTGGCCGGAGAAGGAATTGGCCGTGGCCGCCGGGTCATAGTAAGCCTGACAATTAACCGCGTCCGAGCTCATGACCAACAGAGCCCCGCCACCAGTGTATCTTTGGAAATAGAACTCTTGCGTCATTCCACCTTTGGACTGCCACAGGCCGTCAGTCTCAGAGTTGACGACAGCTTTGGAATTCAGGCTGATCTTGGAGTTCTCGTTGGTCTGGCCGGAAGCCAGATCGGTCACAGAATACTGGCCCTGGTCCGCCGCTGTAAAGACGATATGCAACGACTGGGCCTTACCCCCGGTGACCACATCCCCGCCATTGAACACGCCGTTGGTCAGGCTGGAGGCATAGAACGCCTGAATGGTCTTGCCGTCGGTTGAAATCAAACAGATGGCGCCACCGTCGCTATACTTCTGGAGATAGATCTGCTTACCATTGGTCGCAGTCCATGCCCCGGCATCGGGAATAGTATTCGGCGGTGGCACCGGGGTTATCTGCACGTTAGGGATGTAACTGAAATTATATCCGCTGAGATATGACCCATTGGGCGTCTTGACCCGAATGGCGCCGGTGGCTCCGTCATCCAATTTAGCCGTAATTTGGGTGGAGCTATCCACCGTGAATGATTTGGCCGCCTTACCTCCAAAGGTCACCGCCGTAGCCCCGGTGAAATTGGTTCCGGTAATGGTCACGGCCGTCCCTGGTCCCCCGGCTTTCGGGCTAAAGGAAACGATCACCGGACCCGAGGTCCCAATCTGCCCACCGCGTACCGGCCAAACGTAGTAATCATAGGTGTTACTGACCGCGCCACCGCCGCCGCCGGGCAGGTAGACGAACCAGGTGCCGGGCGGACTGCCTGGGAGGGTAGAACTGGACCAGTAGGGGTTGGACTGCACGCGGGTGAAAGGATGACCAGCCGGCAATGCACATTGACTCAGATCTACCAAGCTCATCATCTCATTAGGATTCGGCAAGCGCCAGTCACCTGATCGAGAGCCATCGGACAAGCCGCAATTCCCGCTGGCCAGTCCATTGGAGGCAGCCAGGGAGTCGGTCCAGTTTTTCTCCCCGAAGCAATTGGCGTTTTTCAGCCAGATCAGGCCGGTCAGGTTGTCGGTAACCGCGCCGTTGTTGTTATCAGTGAACCTGGGGCTGGGCCAGGCCACGCCCTTTTGCAGGGCGCCGTCATCGTCGTTGCCGTAGGAAATGGTTTGTCCGGTTTTGGGTAACAGGATCGAATGATCCGATGATACAGGTTGCCTACCCCGAACCGGCCAAACGTAGATGCGATCGAGACAACCGCTCAGGGAATCAATACAATCGCTGTTCCCGGTGATCATGCCATAGACCAGGTCGAGGAGCCAGGCGTACCTCGTATAGCCGACGTGCGAAGAACTGGACCAATAGTAGTCGAACTGCACTCCGGTGAAGGGATGACCTGTCGGCAGGGCGAAGCCATAATGACCATAGTCAGCCACACTCCTCAGCTCGTTGATATTGGGCAAACGCCAGTCACCTGATTGAGAACCATCGGACAACCCGCAATTCCCGCTGGCCAAAGCATTGGCATCGGCCAAAGCTTGATTCCAGGTTTGGTTGCCGAAGCAATTAGCATTTTTCAGCCAAATCAAACCAGTCAGGTTATCTGTTGCCGTACCGTCACCGTTATCTGTGAACCTTGGACTGGGCCAAGGCACGCCCACTTGGAGGGCACCGTCATCACCGGCGGCGTAAGATGTTGTCTGCCCGGTGCGTGGGACCATGGCTGGATAAGGGGGAGCATCGGACCGGGGTGTCTGGCCGGCGCTGGGACTCGCCGGGTTCGGCGTATTGGCTAGTTCGTCTCCAACCACGAGGGAGGCTGAAAGAAGTCCCGTCATACAGTACAAAACGGTTAACATGTATCTCAGTTTCATATATTCCCCCTGTAGCTATAAGGTCTTTGTCAAGACGCCAACGCTGGCGGCAACGTTCTATTGGATGAAGATGGATATTGCTAGCTAAATAAATCCAAGTCATCGTGTCTGGTCAGGTCAAGTTGTTATGATGAATCAAAGACGGAGAGATAATTTGCTCTTTTACCATGGGCGTTACTATAACTCAAGGTATTAAGCGATGATGCAAATTCGTTTTTGCTTCTGGGGTCATGCGGCAGAATATGATGTCTTAGAGAAAAGTTTTGGACTAATACTGATCTCAATAAATTAGATATCTTGGCTTTCAGTTCAAGTGCACCTCCCTGACCCATTATCACCGCTGAGAAATAGGCCGTTTGAGCTGAGATATGATATGCCGGTAAAAAGCAAGAAGTATGCCGAATCACCATTTTCTGCCCAGCTTATCCATGGAAGCAGGTCACCAGGACGAAAGTGATTCTCTCTCCACACTCACGGGAAGGTCTCTTGCGATCGTTTTCGTTTATAAACCCGAACCCTAGGATGGAAACTTGCCCTTGACGGTGGCAAATCATAGGCAATCGTTTGTTGTTATGCCGAACTGTCTGTCACTTGGTAAGAGTGCTGAGCGGGTGCCAACTTCAGGCACATTGGCAACTGTTGCCAGAGAGTGGGCGACAACCGAAGTCTCCTATGCTCGGACGAGGTCAACTCCTGAGGCAGACATCGATATTCCGGTAGCACGGCGTTGATCACCAGACCTTCGAAGACAATTTAAATGACTGTCGGCGGGACGACTATGGGAATATTTTGCGGAGGAATGGCCGGAGGAGAGGCGTCGAAGATGAGGTATCAGAGCGGCGGATGACCTCTATGGAGCTGGATCTGAATTTATTTTTCAGTGCTGCAAGAGTGCTGCAAAATAGAAAAGGACCTAAGAGTTATATTCTTAAGTCCTTGATTTATCTGGCGCGCCCGGGGTGACTCGAACACCCGACCAACGGATTAGAAGTCCGACGCTCTATCCAACTGAGCTACGGGCGCAATACCTTTATGAAGATGCCGTGGTTGTAAGCTATATGTTGAGAAAGACAGTAAAGCCGGTGCCTTATGTCACGGCGGAGTCGGACATCGCCTGTCTGAAGCGGGCCGGACAAGATTCACCTGGTGATATTCTAACGCCTTTTGGCCGGCTTGTCAACAACTAAACTTATATCCTATCCAAAATCCACCGCCTGGTCTGGGTCCGACAAATGGC
>JADFYA010000253.1:4674-5523 GCA_015233285.1 Deltaproteobacteria bacterium
CTCATATCATATCAAGAATTACAAGAAGGCCGGCGGAAGTTAATTTGGGGAATGCAGTTATCAGCCGCCGGCAGGACCAGACGAAATGACTATTCAAACTTAGGGGAGCGGGCGAAGGATTTGCACCAAATTTGCGCTGAAGCAGAAACAGGGACATAGCCGCTAAGCTAAGCCCCTGTTTTTCTGTAATAATTTTGTCGGCTAATTGGTGGAGGCGGCGGGAGTTGAACCCGGTCTGGCACCAAATCACAATAATCGGATATCTCAGCCTTTTCCTTTAATTTCAGCCTGTAACCCAACTTTGGTCAATCCACAACTAGCGCAGGTAGGCGCAATATGCGCAGCCAGCGCTAATTCTTTTTGTACCAAGTTTGTACCAAGAATGGAGCCGGGAGTCATCCCGGTGTTCAGATTCAGAACCACAAGGAAGTTTCTCCGGAGTCAAATTAAGAAACGATCACCTCCAAAACCCGATCTGAACTATAGCAAAAAAAACAGATTAGCCCAAGTTTTTTTCTCATGTCCAAAAATCATGTTGCGCCGCAACATATAGTTTGTGATCGACTACCGCCACAATATATAGTGTATATGGTTATAACATATCTATATTACAAAAAATTTTATAGCTTGGTTTAGCTATGTCCGAGCCCCATCTATTCCAACGATAACACATTATATTATTATTCATTATCATATCATGTTCGTACCAAATCACTCCGCAACCCCCCTCACTCCAACCATCCGTCCTGCCCATACCCCACCACCAGCGCATCCACCTACATACCCGATGACATAAGATGACTTGATATTTCTTTGAAAAAGAACCTCACACCGCATCCATCCCACCAC
>JADFYA010000254.1 GCA_015233285.1 Deltaproteobacteria bacterium
CTCCTGATGTCCCGCCAGCCGAGGCGCCGCACCCTGACGGACCGGATCAGAGCTATGACCAACTGATTCGGGCCAAGGAAGCCGGAGAAATAAATCCGGATGAGATTCGTCGGGAAATCACCGGTTTTGCCTTCCAACCCTTGATCAGCCTGATCATGCCCACCTATAACACCCCGGCGGAGTGGCTCAACCGGGCGATCAATTCGGTCCGGGGTCAGTTATACCCGAACTGGCAATTGTGTCTGGCCGACGATGGTTCAACGGCCGAAGAGACGATCAGCTTATTGAAAAAATCAGCCGAGGCGGAACCTCGGATCAAGATTTCTTATCTAAAGGAAAATTTGGGCATATCCGGGGCGTCCAATCAGGCCCTGGCCCTGGCCGAGGGGGAGTTTGTCGGTCTTTTGGACCATGACGATGAACTGGCTCTGACCGCGCTTTATGAAAATGTTAAGCTGCTGCAAGGTCATCCCGATGCGGATATGATCTATAGCGACGAAGACAAGCTGACCCCGGACGGACTTCGGGTGGAGCCCTATTTCAAACCGGATTGGGCGCCGGATCAACTGCTGTCTCATATGTATACCTGCCATTTCGGGTTGTACCGCCGCGATCTGGTCCTCCGGATGGGTGGCTTCCGGCCGGGCTATGAGGGCAGCCAGGATTACGACCTGGTCCTGCGGTTAACCGAACAAACCGGCCGCATCTATCATATTCCCAAAGTGCTGTACCACTGGCGCATGGTCCCGGGTTCCACCGCGGCCAATTACCAGGCCAAAGGCTACGCCGACCAGGCCGCGCTCAAGGCCCTCAATGACGCCCTAACCAGACGCGGCATTCGGGGTGAAGTGGGCCCCGGCTTGTTTCCGGGCTCCTTCCGGGTGAAGCGGGCCGTCATGGGCCGGCCGATGGTTTCGATCATTATTCCATTTAAGAATAAACAGGAATACCTGGAGCGGTGTCTGGACAGTATTCAGGCTAAAACGGATTACGACCATTACGAAATATTGTTGATCAACAACGGCAGCGATGACCCGGCCACCCTGGATTACCTGGACGGATTAAAGGGCCGGGATCAAATCCGGATGTTTGATTATGCCGGGCCGTTCAATTTCTCGGCCATCAACAACTGGGCGGTGGCCCGAACCGCCGGGGAGCACGTGTTGTTTCTGAATAATGACACGGAGGTGATTGCGGGAGAATGGTTGCGGGCATTATTGGAGCATTCGCAACGTCCTGAGGTCGGAGCGGTGGGGGCGAAGCTGCTCTATCCCGACAACCGAATCCAGCACGGAGGGGTGGTGTTGGGCCTGGGCGGGATTGCCGGTCATCCTCACAAGTATCTGCCGGCTGATGATCCCGGTTACTTCGGGCAACTCAGTGTGATCCGAAACTTCAGCGCCCTGACTGCGGCCTGTTTGATGATGCGCCGCCGGGTCTTCGACGAAATGGGCGGCTTTGACGAGGGAAATTTGTCGATTGCCTTTAACGACGTTGACCTATGCCTCCGCATTCGAGAGCAAGGCTATTATATTATTTACACTCCATTCGCCTTGTTATATCATCATGAGTCGGTCAGCCGGGGCTACGAGGATACCCCGGAGAAGGCTAAGCGTTTCCAGGTGGAGATTGATTACATGCGGCGGCGCTGGGGGGCGGCCTTGACGTCCGATCCTTATTATAACCCCAACCTGTCTTTGGAAAAACATGATCTTAGTCTAAACCTGGGGCCGGCTTAAACCGCGGCAAGCCCAGGCGCCGTGTCTGTCTCAAAGCACAACTTGTGAACGATTATACTCTGATACTATCATTACAGGTCAGGTCGGAGAGCACCAAACTTCCGGTTCCAGCGGCCGAAGATATTCCCCCGGCTTGGGATGAAATCCCATGAACTCAGGTTTTTCCCCAAAAAAATGGTTTATCCACCTATTGATTAATCTCTTTATTTTATCAATAATTGACCGGGTGAGCAGAACAACCGGTCTATATTCGCTATTCCTCCAGGAGATGGTGCATCTGCATCAAAATCCAGGGAAAGGCCGAACAACGAGATGGGGTCAGTCTCAGTGTAAGGTTACAGGCGCATAAGGTAATTTATCCCGGATAAACCGGGATGGATAAATGGTTTTGTTCATCAGTGTTGACCAAATCTTTATTTTTTTAACCTTACCGCCTTGGAGGGGAAAAATGCGACCAACAAAAATTAGTTCCTTCATCTTTTGGGTTACGACCTTTATTTTATTGCTTTCTTTCAACGCCGGCGTCATGGCCCAATCTTCCCCGGTGTCATGGAAGGTGCCGAAGCCAAGGGCCGTTTTGAAGGGGCCAAGGACCAAGGTTTCCGCCTTGGCCGAGTCCCTTGATTGCTCGATACAAGCCGCCGACCCAAATCAAGCTGATCGAACCGGGGTAACTGTTCTTATCGAGGGGCTAAATTTTGATGACAATGCCCAAGTAGACGGTTATCATGTGATCCCCCCGGATCCCTGTGTCGCGGCCGGGCCGAATCATCTGGTGTCGGTGATCAATACGACCATTATTTGGTATACCAAGGCCGGAATCCGGCAAAACGTCCAGCCCCTGACCAGCTTTTTCCCATCCCTTTCTCCTGACGCCTTCGTCACCGACCCCAGAGTCGTCTATGATCAATACCAGGGCCGATTTGTCGTGTCTTTTGCTGAGATAGATGAAATAAAAAATGGCTCTCCCGAAGACAACTCATGGATTTTGGTGGCTGTTTCGGTCGGCAGCGACCCCAACGGGGGGTGGTATTTTTGCAAAATCAATTCCAAGACCCAGGTCAAGGGTGATTATTGTTGGGTTGATTTTCCAGGAATGGCCATGGATAGCCAGGCGGTGTACATTACAGGCAACATGTTCACTTTTGATAAGGAAGAATATCGCGGATCATATCTGTGGATAATCAGTAAAGGCGTTGGCTCCGGAGGGTTCTACGAGGGTGGCCCGGCCAAGTCGGCCGCCTACGACCCGCCTGGACTGGTCCAACAAATGCCGTTAACGGCTCAGCCGACCCACATGTTTGGCTCTCAGCCCGCCAACGTGGGCACCTTCTTAGTCAGGTATGACGGATTAACGGACGATAAGGGTCAGTCCATGCTGAGCATAATTTCGGTGTCCGATCCGCTGGGCGCGGCCGGAGGACCACGCTTCAGCCATCAATTTGTGCCCGTCGGATGTATTGACGATACTACCGTGGAAGATTTACCCGGCGCACCGCAATATGGGACGAGCCTGAGAATAACTACGAATGATCGGGGAACGCTCCAGGTGGTCTGGCGGGACAACGCCCTTTGGACCGCACTCAACGTCTTGTCCCCCGCCGGCCCGGATGCCGGAACCGTTGTCGCCCACTGGTTCAAAATCAATACGGTTAACCTGACCAAATTGACTCTGGCGGACCAGGGAAATGCCGGCGGAAAAGACATTGCCCCAGGCGCCGTTACCTTCTTCCCATCGATCTCTGTGGATAGAAACGGTAATATGTGTCTTGGATTTGCCTTATCCGCACCCAGTCTCTATTGCGGGGCCTATTGCGCCGCTCGATTGGCCGTTGATCCGCCCGGTACCGTTCAACCCACCAAATTGATCGCGGCCGGACAAGATTTTTATATCCGTACTTTTGGCGGGGGCTCAAACCGCTGGGGAGATTACAGCGGGATGGCGCTCGACCCGGCTGATGAGACGACCTTCTGGGTGTTTAATCAGTATACCTTGCCCCGGGGGACCGTGACGGATTTTGAGGACGGCCGTTGGGGAACCAGAATGGGCAGCTTCACCTTCAGCTACGAGGACAACCCCCCGGTGATGAAAATCAAGGGCAACGGCGCCACCGGACCGATAGAAATCAAGACCACCGACTCGCTAAGAATTTCCCTCAGCCTCGATCCCAAGGGATTTTCCGGAAAGCAGGCGGCCTGGTTCCTTACGGCGAAAACTCCATTCGGGCTATATTCCTATACTCCGGTCAAAGGCGTGTGGGTCTGGCAATCAGGCAACTTTCATGCATATCAAGGGAAATTAACCGGATTTTCGGACGTGCCGGTATCGACGGTGACCGGATTGCCGGAGGGTGATTACACCTTTGTCTTTGCCGTTCAACAGCTTAACGCTCAAGGACAACTTATTGGATTGAGTTACGGCAACCAACTGGATGTTGATGTTGATGAATAACGCCGGTCACGGCCGGGCCTGGTTAGTCAGTTCCCCGGCCATGACTGAAATATCTCCGGATCGTAAAGCTACGGTCCCGCCGGATGTGAGCAAACTTAATGATCCCAGATTACCAAACTTGTATTCAGACAATGCAGTCTGAGGGCATGTGGCCCAACATTTTCCGCCATAGCCTCCAGGTGGCCAAGGTGGCCGGTTTTTTGGCCGAGGAGTTGACCAAGGCAGGGGTCAGGCTGGATTTGAAGCTGGTCGAAGCCGGCGCCCTGCTCCATGATCTGGCTAAGACTCAAACCATTGGAAACAGTAGTGATCACGCGGCCTTAGGCGCGGAACTGGTGACTAAGTTGGGCTTCGGTGAGCTGGCTCGGATAGTGCTGCGGCATGTCTGGTTGAACCGAGTGTCACAAACCGCCGTGATTGATGAGGCCTTTGTCATCAACTACTCGGATAAACGGATAAAACATGATCAGGTGGTCTCCTTGTCCAAGCGGTTTGAAGACCTGGCCATTCGTTATGGCCAGACCCCGGAACGCAAAGAGAGAATCCACCGGCTTTTTCTCGAGACTCAAGACCTGGAGAAGCTTATTTTCAGCTTTCTCCCCTTTGGCCCGGACCAGGTGCCTATGTTTCAAACCTTAGAGGCGGAGCTGCCGGCATTGCCGAAGGGATGACCAGGCTGATTTACGATAGGATAAGGACATGGATAAACTGACGGTGGCGGTGTTGTCCGGCGGGGTGTCGGCAGAGAGGGAAATATCTTTGAAAAGCGGGGCCGGGGTTATGGCGGCGCTGGACAAAGACCGGTATCGGGTGCGCCGTTACGACCCGGCCACAGACCTGGAGCAGTTGGTCAAAGACAAGGACCGGATCGACGTGGCCTTGATCATCTTGCACGGTCGCTTCGGGGAAGACGGGGCGATTCAGGGTTTGCTGGATTTACTGGGCATCCCCTACCAGAGTTCCGGGGTGTTGGGATGTGCTGCGGCCATGAATAAGGTGATGGCTAAGAATATCTACCGTCAGGCCGGGTTACCGGTCGCCCCCGACCTGGCCTTATCCATCGATAAGGGTTATGACCTGGACGAAATAATCGACACCCTGGGTTTACCGGTGGTGGTCAAGCCGGTCCAGGAAGGGTCCAGCATCGGCATCGGTATTCCCGACTCCCGGGAAGAGCTGGGCCAGGCCATCGAGACGGCGTTTAAGCATGATTCTTGTGTGCTGGTGGAGCGATACATCAAAGGGCGGGAGATTACCGGATCGGTCATTGGACTTAAGGACCTGCGCCCCTTGCCCCTGATTGAGATCATCCCTTGTGACA
>JADFYA010000255.1 GCA_015233285.1 Deltaproteobacteria bacterium
AAGAAGATTGAAGCCTTCGAAATGAAGATGGCCTCGCTGGTGATTATCATCCCCTTGTTTTTTGTGCTCACGTGCACGGCCGTGGCCATAGTTACGGAAGCAGGGAAAGCCGGCATATCCAATCCGGGAGCCCATGGGTTCAGCCAGATCCTGTACGCCTTTTCTTCGATGGCCAACAACAACGGCAGCGCCTTTGCCGGGATAAACGCCAACTCCTGGTTCTATAATATCCTCGGCGGCCTGGCCATGCTCTTCGGCCGGTTTTGGCTGGCTATCCCGACCCTGGCCATTGCTGGATCGTTGGCGGAAAAGAAAACCGTCCCGGTCAGTTCCGGTACGCTCCCGACCCATACTCCGCTTTTCGCCGGACTCTTGATCGCCGTGGTGGCGGTGGTGGGTGCCCTGACCTATTTTCCCGCCCTGGCCTTGGGACCCTTCGTGGAACATTTAAGCATGATCAAACCATAAGGGTCCGAGCCTTCGTCAAGGCAAATGCGTAACGACAAAGGAGGCCCCACCCAATACCGTTGTATTAAGGCAACGACATTAAGATTTCTCGCTTCGCAACGAAATGACAGAGAAGTAGACCGTCCGGAATGACAATGTAAATTTGTCATCCCGAGCGAAGTGAGGAATCCTATCACATCCGAAGAGGAACCACATATGACGACTAAAGAAAAACCCCGCCCGCTTTTTGACCCGGCTTTAGTAAAAAAGGCTGGGTGGGAATCCATTTTGAAATTGACTCCCCGGCATCAAATCCGCAATCCGGTTATATTTACCGTATATGTGGGGAGCATCTTAACCACCGTTTTATTCATCCAGGCCCTGATCGGGACAGGGGAAGCTCCCACCGGGTTCATCCTGGCCATTACCTGCTGGTTGTGGTTTACGGTGATCTTTGCCAATTTTGCCGAGGCTATGGCCGAAGGTCGGGGTAAAGCTCAGGCCGCGGCCCTACGTAAGACCAAACGGGAGATCAAGGCCCGGTTGTTGGATGCTCCCCAGCGGGAGGCCAAGGTGACCGAGGTGCCGTCGTCCGACCTTCGCAAAGGCCATGCCGTGTTAGTCGAGGCCGGTGACTTTATTCCCTGCGACGGCGAGGTGGTGGAAGGCATTGCCTCGGTGGATGAGAGCGCCATTACCGGTGAAAGCGCCCCGGTCATCCGGGAAAGCGGTGGTGACCGAAGCGCGGTTACCGGAGGCACGCGGGTCCTGTCCGACTGGTTGATCGTCCGGGCCACGGCCAATCCCGGCGAAGCTTTCATCGACCGCATGATCGCCATGGTCGAAGGCGCCAAGCGTCGAAAAACACCGAATGAAATCGCCTTGAATATCTTACTGGCGGCCTTGACTCTGATCTTCCTGCTGGTCTGTTTCACCTTGCTGCCGTTTTCCATTTTCAGCGTCACTGCGGCCGGCAAAGGCTCGGTCGTCACCGTGACAGCCTTGGTGGCCCTGTTCGTCTGTCTGGCTCCGACGACTATCGGCGGGTTATTGTCGGCCATCGGTATCGCCGGAATGGACCGGCTGATCGTGGCCAATGTCATTGCCATGTCGGGCCGGGCCGTGGAAGCAGCCGGTGACGTGGATGTGCTGCTGCTGGATAAAACCGGCACCATCACCCTGGGTAACCGGCAGGCCACGCAGTTTATCCCCGCGGCCGGAGTCAGTGTCCAGAGCCTGGCGGATGCGGCCCAGTTGGCCTCCCTGGCCGATGAGACCCCGGAGGGCCGGAGCATCGTTGTCCTGGCCAAGCAAGAATACGGCCTGCGGGGACGCGACGTGCAGAAGCTTGGGGCAAAATTTGTGGCTTTTACCGCCCAGACCCGGATGAGCGGGGTGGATCTGGCCGGCCGCCAAATCCGCAAAGGCGCCCCGGACGCGATTGAGACCTATGTCCAGCACCTGGGTGGAACCATGCCGTCTTCCGTCCGGGAGGCGATCAGGACGATAGCCCAGCAGGGCGGAACGCCGATTGTAGTGGCGGAGGGCGATCGAACCCTGGGCGCCATCTGGTTGAAGGACATCGTCAAAGGCGGGATTCGGGAGCGCTTTGCTGAATTTCGGCAGATGGGCATCAAGACCATCATGGTCACGGGCGACAATTCCTTGACTGCGGCGGCCATTGCCGCGGAGGCCGGGGTGGATGATTTCCTGGCTGAAGCTACTCCTGAGGCCAAGTTAAAGATGATCCGGGAGATTCAGGCTGAGGGGCGGCTGGTGGCCATGACGGGTGACGGGACGAATGATGCCCCGGCCCTGGCCCAGGCGGATGTGGGCGTGGCCATGAACACGGGCACCCAGGCGGCCAAGGAGGCCGGGAACATGGTGGACCTGGATTCCAGTCCGACCAAGCTCCTGGAGGTGGTGACCATCGGGAAACAGTTACTTATGACCCGAGGCGCCTTAACCACGTTCAGTATCTCCAACGACGTGGCCAAATACTTCGCCATTATCCCGGCTACCTTCGTCGGCACCTATCCTCAGCTAAACAGCCTTAATCTTATGGGATTAGCTACTCCGGCCAGCGCTATTCTGTCGGCCGTGATTTTCAACGCCCTGATCATCGTCTTTCTTATCCCTCTGGCTCTGCGCGGGGTTAAGTACCGGCCCCTGGGCGCGGCCCGCGTGCTCCGGGACAACCTCTTAATTTATGGGTTGGGCGGGTTGGTTGTTCCGTTTATTGGGATTAAGTTGATCGATCTTATCTTGGTTGCTTTACATTTGGCTTGAGGGTATAATCATGACTAGAGAATTATTGAACTTGACTAAGACAGCCGTCTTGTTGCTGGTCGGCCTGACTATGGTCACCGGGATTATTTACCCGGCGCTGGTGACCGGGTTAGCTCAAATTTGCTTTCCCCGGCAGGCTGGCGGAAGCATGATCGTGCGGCAAGGTAAAATCGTCGGGTCGGAGCTTATCGGGCAACCCTTTGATCAATCTAAATACTTCTGGGGACGGCCGTCAGCCACCAGCCCGTCTCCATACAATGCCGCGTCTTCTTCGGGCTCCAACTTAGGCCCGACCAACCCTGCCTTGCTCGATGGGATTAAGGCCGGAGTTGCGGCCATTAGAAAGGAAGATCCCACCCAGACGCAACCGGTTCCGGTGGACCTGGTCACGGCTTCCGGCAGCGGTCTGGACCCCCACATCAGCCCGGCTTCGGCCATGCTCCAGGCGCAACGGGTGGCCCACCAGCGGAGACTACCCGAGAAACAGGTTCAAGAACTGATCCTCCGGCACGTTGAAGGCCGGCAATTGGGAATATTGGGTGAACCACGGGTCAACGTATTGAAGCTAAACCTTGATTTAGACGCGATGACTGCATATCAGGGACGATAATGAGATGAGGGGCATTAACCCTGGAGAGATGACTATAACCTCTATGTCTTCGATAAATGAGAAAAGGCCCGATCCTGATGTCCTCCTGGCCCATGTTCAGAAGGAAGAACGCCAAAAGCACCGAGGCAAGCTGCGCATATTCTTCGGCGCCGCCCCCGGAGTCGGCAAAACCTATGCCATGCTTAAGGAAGCTCACCTCCAACTGGCCGAGGGAATCGATGTCGTGGCCGGAGTTGTAGAAACACATGGTCGAGTTGAGACGGAGGAATTGTTGCAGGGCCTGGAGACCATTCCGCGCAGCCGGATGGAGTACAAGGGGGTGAAGCTGCAGGAGTTCGATATCGACGCGGCCCTGGCCCGGCAGCCGGGAATAATCCTGGTGGATGAACTGGCCCATACCAATGCTCCAGGTTCGCGGCACGGTAAACGGTGGCAAGATGTCCGGGAGTTGCTGGACCGGGGCATAGATGTGTACACCTCCCTTAATGTGCAGCACATTGAGAGTCTCAATGATGTGGTGGCCCAGATCACTCGGGTGGTAGTCCGCGAAACAGTGCCGGATTCGATCCTGGAAGAAGCCGAGGCCGTGGTCCTGGTCGATTTGCCTCCCGGCGACCTGCTCAAACGGCTGAAAGAGGGCAAAGTCTACATCCCCAAACAGGCTGAATGGGCGGCTCAAAATTTCTTCGGAACCGGTAACCTGATCGCCTTGCGCGAACTGGCCTTGCGGATCACGGCCGACCGGGTGAATTCCGAGGTGCTGGTCTATCGCCAGGATCAGGCCATCGAAACCACCTGGCCCACTTCAGAAAGGTTGCTGGTTTGCGTCGGGCCGAGCCCTTCCTCAGTGAAACTCATTCGAGCCACCAAGCGCATGGCGGCCGGGTTGCACGCTCACTGGTTGGCCGTATATGTGGAAACGCCGCGTCAGGTGGAGCTGACGGAGAAACAACGGCAACGGGCCTTTCAAAACCTTAAGCTGGCTGAACAATTGGGCGCAGAGACGATCACCATGAGCGGACGCAGCATCGCCGAAGTGGTGGTCGGCATCGCCCGCACCCGGAATGTGACCAAAATGGTCATCGGGAAGCCCATCAGGCCGCGGTGGAAAGACTTCATCCTGGGCAGTCCGGTAGACGAGATTATCCGCTTGAGTCAAGAGATCGACGTCTATGTCATCACCGGTGACGCCGAGGGCGAGGCGGAAGCTCCCGATACTCCGGTTAAATCAAAAAGCAATTGGTCGGCCTACTCCATTGGGTTACTTCTCTGGGGAATCTGCACGGCGGTCGCCTTTCTGATGTTTCCAGCTTTTCAGCTAAGCAATGTAATTATGGTTTATCTGTTGGGAGTGGTCGTCACAGCCATCCGCTGCGGCCGGGGACCATCTATTCTTGCCTCCCTGCTGAGCGTATTGGCCTTTGACTATTGTTTTGTCCCGCCCCGGTTTACGCTGGCTGTGGCCGACACCCAGTATTTTGTTACTTTTGTGGTCATGCTGATCGTGGCCGTGGTCATCAGCCATCTGACGGCGTTAACCCGAAAACAGGTGGAAGTCGCCCGATTAAACGAGCGGCGCACGGCCTCCATGCTATCATTAAGCCGGCAATTAGCCAGTACCCGCGGGGCCGGCCGACTGCTGACCATCGCCACGCAACATATCGCCGATATCTTCGAGTGCCGGGTTGTGGCCCTGCTACCCGACAAACATGACCGGTTGACCGTCGCGTCCGGTAATCTGAAGACATCATCCTTAAGTGAAAAGGAAGTGAGCGTGGCCCTGTGGACATTCAAAATGGGTCAAGCCGCCGGCCACGGCACCCAAACCCTTCCCGACACTGATCTTCTTTATCTGCCATTGGTGGGAATTAAAGATCCGGTGGGGGTACTGGGGGTGTTGATGGAGAATCGGAATTCTTTGTTGGGCCCAGATAAGATGCGGTTGCTGGATTCCTTTGCCAAACAGATTGCCCTGGCCCTGGAGGTCGACCGGTTGGAGGCGATGGCTTTGCAGGCCCAGATGGAGACGGAGTCGGAACGGTTGCGGACTTCATTGCTCAGTTCCGTGACTCACGATCTTCAGACTCCCCTGGCCGCCATT
>JADFYA010000256.1 GCA_015233285.1 Deltaproteobacteria bacterium
AGGCCCACCCCGGCCAAAAAAGCCGTGGCGATGAGAACTCCGTAACTATGAATGGCCAGAGGACCCAGCCGGACAATGGTCGGGAACATGATTAAATCCTCCTGATGATCTGATAGGCCAAGAGAATCGACCCGATGGTAATGGCGGAGTCAGCGACATTGAAGACCGGCCAGTGATAGGACTTGACGTAGACGTCTAAGAAATCGATGACTTCACCCCATCTGACCCGATCGATCAGATTGTTGCCCACCGCCCCGCCCAGAATTAGTCCCAAGGCGATAACCATCCACCGCCCGTCTTCTTTGATTGTATTCACCAGGCAGCCGATGATCACCACGGCGAAGACCCCCACGGCGATAAATAAATATCGGGTTAAAGATGGTGAAAAATTATTCAGGACGCCGAAGGCCGCACCTTTGTTTCGAACGTAGCACAAATTAAAGAAGCCCGGAATCACCTCCAGGCTCTGGTGCAAGGCCAACTTCCGAAGAATGATCGCCTTGGTCACCTGATCCAGAATCAGGACAGGCACGGCGACGTAGATCAGGATTAAGTATTTCTTTAAAGATTCAGTCAATTGGTTTTCCCGTCATCCTCCATGCGCCGGAAGCGCAGGACTTATGGCCGTAAAGTCATAATAGCTCAATCTGCCTTATGCGGCAAACGTCAACAAAATCTTTCTCGTTAAAGGTAAGCAAGTGAGTTATCCTCAATTCCTTATCATCCAGCATCAATCTGATCAGCATATCGATCATGCTGATGGTTCGTCCCTTAGAAGCACCCTTGATCGTGAGTTCATAAGCCCTTTTCTTATAGTAATCATCGTCGACTAAGGATATGTTGGGCCTGCCCAAGAATTCCTCAAGACTTTTAACTCCTGATAGGTTCTTGACAAAACGCGTCCTCAACGTTTCATAAAGGCACGGCCAGGGCAGAACGATGCTCAGTTTTGATAATACGCTTTTCTTGACGACCGCTTCGTCATGCCGCCTGTCCCTTGGGTCAAATAGGGCTATCCAGAAGCCGGTGTCGACAATCACCTTGTGACCAAAACTAGTGGCCATAGTCAACTTCGTCAATGCTTAGAGGCCCAAATCCAGTCCAATTAGCCGCTTTACGCCGGCCAAAAAGGAACTTGCCGACCATCCGGCCATTGGGATCGAGGTAGATCACGTAGATTCGATCACCCTTTTCGAGTTGGACAGCCTCTTGGATCTCTTTCTTTAATCCCTGCACAAGATTATCAGAATCAGGATAGTCGAGACAGGCCAAATTGAATCCACATTCTTTGGCGTGATAGGTGTCCAGCCAGGCGTAAAGGCCATCTAAATCACCTCGAATAGCGATATCGAAAGAGAGCCATATGGTTTTATTCATATTCCGTCCTCGGCCTGATAGATAATCCGTCATTTTGATCAGGTGGTTAAGGCTTCATGGCACCGAGGACAGATTTCGGGATGGTCCGGAAACGCGCCGACCTGTTCGTCCTTGACCCAGCAGCGGGCGCACTTCGGACCGGAAGCCTGGGTCACCTGAACTCCGAAATCGGTGAGCAGGTCACTCTTATAGGCGCTTTCCGGGGCCGGGTCGGCCGAGAGCCTGGCATTAGAGACGATAAACAAATCCCGCATCTTGGCAGCGAAAGGCTGCAGCGACTCTAAAAGCGTCCCGGTGGCGTGAAGCGTTACCGCGGCATCCAGGGAGTGGCCGATGTCTTTATTCTGCCTGGCGATTTCCAAAGCCTTGGTCACCTCGCTCCGGACGCTGAGAAAGCCGGCCCAGCGTTCAGCCAGGTCCGCGTTCTTCAGGGCCGGGTCAACGACGGGGAATCCGGCCAGATGGACGCTCTTTTCCCGGTTCGGATCTACCGGAAGATATCTCCAGATCTCCTCGGAGGTGAAGGATAACACCGGAGCCATCAGCCGGGTCAAGGCATCCAGCACCCGGTACATCACCGTTTGTCCTGAGCGTCTGGGCCTGGCCGTCCGGTTGAAGGTGTACATCCGATCTTTCAGCACGTCGAGGTAAAAGGCGCTCATATCGGTGACGCAAAAATTATAGATGGAGTGGAAGACAAGATGAAATTCAAAGTCCTGGTAGGCCTTGATGACCCTTTCGGTCAACCGCTGCAGGCGATCCAGAGCCCACAGGTCGATCTCGTCCATCTCGGCCGGGGCCACGGCATCCGTGGCCGGATCGAAATCACTCAGGTTGCCCAGCAAGAAGCGGGCGGTATTGCGGATGCGGCGATAGGAGTCGGTCAACCGCGACAGAATCTCTCCAGACAACCGGATGTCCTCCCGGTAGTCTTCGGCCACCACCCACAATCTCAGGATCTCGGCTCCATTCTTCTTGATGATGTCGTCAGGGGCGATAACATTTCCCTTAGATTTTGACATCTTGTGGCCCTTCCCATCAACCACGAAGCCATGGGTCAGGACGTGCTTGTATGGAGCCACACCTCTGGTCCCGACCGAGGCCAGGAGGGAAGAGTGGAACCAACCCCGGTGCTGGTCGCTGCCTTCCAAATACAGGTCGGCCGGGAATCGTAAGTCCGCCCTGGCTTCCACACACGCGGCAAAGCTGACCCCGGAATCAAACCAGACATCCAGGATGTCCGTCTCTTTCTTCAGGTGGGATGACCCGCACTTATCACAGACGGTGCCGGGAGGCAATAACTCGGCCGGCGTCTTAGAATACCAGATGTCAGCGCTCTCCCGTTCGACCATGGCGGTGATATGGTCTATGGTCTCCTGAGTGATCAAATATGCACCGCAATCCTGGCACCAGAAGACGATGATGGGAATGCCCCAGGCCCGTTGCCGGGAGATACACCAGTCGGGCCGGTTTTCGATCATGCTGTAGATCCGATCGCGGCCCCAGGCCGGGGTCCAGGTCACCTTGTTGATTTCCGCCAGGGCCTTTTGTCGCAGGCCGGTCTTGTCCATGGAGATGAACCATTGTTCGGTGGCCCGGAAGATGACCGGATTCTTGCAACGCCAACAATGGGGGTAGGAATGGTCGATGGATTTCTCGGCCAGCAGGGCGCCTACCTCGGCCAGCTTCTGGATGACCGATTTATTGGCTGCGAACACAAATTGACCGGCAAAAAATTCCACTTCGGGGGTGAAGCAACCCTGGTCATTGACCGGAGAGTAGACCTCCAGGCCGTAATGTAACCCGGTTTCGTAGTCTTCCCGGCCGTGACCTGGGGCGGTATGAACACAACCGGTCCCGGCTTCCAGGGTCACATAAGGGGCCAGGACCACCAATGACTCCCGGTCATACAGGGGATGCCTGGCTTTTCGGCCCTCCATGGCCTTGGGGTCAACCGGGCCCACTACCTGGTAATCGGTCTGGCCCAAAATGGCCATGAACTGCTCTAATAACCCCTGAGCCAGGATCAGGATCTCGTCTTTGACCTGGACGGCCACATACTCCAGGTCGGGGTGCAGGGCCACGGCCAGGTTGGCCGGGATGGTCCAGGGTGTGGTCGTCCAGATGACCACGGACACCGGACGGCCGCCGATGCCCGGAATGAGGTCGGAGACGTCGGAGATCATTGGAAATTTGACGTAGATGGAGGGTGAGGTATGGTTATCGTACTCCACTTCCGCCTCAGCCAGGGCCGTCTGACAGGAGGAACACCAGTAGATCGGCTTCTTGCTTTGCATAACACTGCCGGACAAGGCGAATTTGCCGAACTCCCGCATGATCACGGCCTGGTAGGAATATTTCATAGTCAAATAGGGGTCGCCCCAATCACCCAGTACACCCAGCCGTTTGAATTCCTCCCGCTGGATGTCGATGAACTTCTCGGCGTACTCACGGCACATCCGCCGTTTCTCGACGACCGAGACCTCGGCCTTTTTGGCGCCTAATCTTTTATCGACTTCATGCTCGATGGGCAACCCGTGGCAATCCCAACCGGGGACGTAGGCCGCGTCAAAGCCCATCATTTGCCGGGACTTGACGATGAAATCTTTGATCACCTTATTGAAGGCGGTGCCCATATGAATGTGGCCGTTGGCGTAAGGCGGGCCGTCGTGAAGGATATATGGCGGTTTTCCCTTTGAGCTTCGCCGGATCTGATGATACAGATCAGCTTCAGCCCATTCCTTGAGCTGTTCCGGTTCGTTTTTGGTCAGATTGGCTTTCATGGGAAAGCTGGTTTGGGGAAGATTGAGCGTGTCTTTATAGTCCATTAATTACTCCCATTACTCATTGGCGCAGAGGGTCTCCCACTTGCCTTTCATGGCCCTGGTTGAGATATACCGGTCTCGCGGCGAGTCGGCGAACACGAATAGACTGTTCCATCTGTTGACGAGTAGTGCCGAAATGAAGCAGTCTCTTAAAGCAGGCAATTGGTTTGAGGACGATGGCCCGGACGGGGCATCAACCGTAGCTTTTAAATCCACAATATTTATCACAGGGTGCGCATAAGTCAAGGGATTTTCATTCCAGGGGGCAATTTTGGGATAAGCTGTCGGTTCTTGCACGCGGTCGCCGGAGCATGGAGAATCTGACTGAAAAGGGTGATTGACGAGGAGGATCTTTTTTGATAGCAAAGATGATTTCAGGATAAGGCTATTATCCTGGGAAGGGTACGACCGGTTTCATTAACCGGGAGACAGAAATGAATCCGCAGATTACGCAGATAAACGCAGATGGAAGAGACCCACAGCCGGATGAGATTATTAGCCTTTTCTAATTTGGGCAAATCGAACCAATCTGCGGATTAGATCATGGCTAAGCAGAACCTCTATTCGGACAAATAGATAACCATAAGGTGACTTTAATGATTAAACCATGGCCCATTATCTCCTCGGAATCCCAATACAAGTGCCGGGTATTTTCGGTCAGGACGGACCGCGCCTGCTCGCCCCGGACCGGACTGGAACACGATTTTCACCTAATCGATTCGCCCAACTGGGTGAATGTCATTCCCCTCACTCCCGACAATCAGGTGGTCCTTATCCGGCAATACCGGTTCGGGTCCAGATCGGTCACGTTAGAGATCCCCGGGGGGCTGGTGGATCCCCATGAACCGGCCGAAGAGGCGGCCCGGCGGGAATTAATGGAGGAAACGGGATACGGAGGAGGGGAGATCATCCTGCTGGGCCAGGTCAATCCCAATCCGGCTTTGTTCGGTAATGCTTGCGCCACCTACCTGGCCCGAGAAGTGACCCGGCAGGGTCGGCAGCGCCAAGATGACGGGGAGGATATCGAGGTGCTCACCCGGCCCCTGGCTGATATCCCGGCCTTGATCCGGAGCGGCGAGATCGAGCACGCCATGGTCCTGGCTGCCTTCTCCTTTTACTTTGTCTCCCCCTTCGGCCAGATTCCGGGCGGGGGGTTGATTGGCGCCCTAATCGTGGGTCTGTGGTACATGCGGCGGCATGGGCTGAATATGTGGCTGACCTGCGATATCTTTG
>JADFYA010000257.1 GCA_015233285.1 Deltaproteobacteria bacterium
AATTGAGGACAGCCGGGCCGACGGTGAAGAAGCCGCGCTGGCTTCAGCTTCCGGGCGATTTTGGATTACCTTGCTGGGTGTCGGGGCAATAATTTTTGGTGGCCTGATCGCTTTTTTCATTACCAGGAGTATAACTAAACCGATCAACCAGATTATCAACGGGCTGGCTGAAAGCGCTGATCAAGTGGCTGCTGCATCACATCAGGTGTCATCATCTAGTCAGGAACTGGCTGAGGCGTCATCGGAGCAAGCGGCGGCCATCGAAGAGACATCTTCGTCATTGGTAGAAGTTGCCTCCATGAGTAAGCAAAATTCTGATCACGCCAAGGAAGCGGACCGGATTGTAAAAGACTCGTCCAAGGGCATGGAAGAGGCGAATCGGGCCATGGATGAACTTACCAAATCAATGGGCGAGATTTCTCAGGCGAGTGAAGAAACCCAAAAAATTATTAGAACCATTGATGAAATAGCCTTTCAGACCAACCTGTTGGCCTTGAATGCGGCGGTAGAAGCGGCCCGCGCTGGGGAAGTTGGAGCCGGCTTTGCGGTGGTGGCCGACGAAGTTCGAAACCTGGCTATGCGGGCGGCCGATGCGGCCAGAAACACCGCGGCCTTAATTGAAGGAACGGTTAAAAAGATACACGCCGGGGTCACCTTAGCTTCAGCGGCCAACGATACCTTTGGCAAAGTGAGAAGTAGCGTTAGCAAGGTAAGTCAATTGGTTAGCGAAATTGCCACCGCGTCGCAGGAACAAACGCAAGGCGTGGAACAAGTAAATCAAACCATGTCCATGATGGATAAAGCCACACAGCAGAACGCAGCCAGTGCTGAAGAAACCGCCTCCGCCTCTGAAGAGTTGAGCGCCCAGTCCTTACAAATGAACAGGTATGTGACTGAGCTACGAGGTGTTGTCGAAGGCCTTCGCCAATCTGAGGCAGATGTTCAAACCGGACCTTATGGGAAGAAATCACATCAGGCTGAAAGACAATCCCTGTCTCAGAAAAAGCCGGATGTGGGAGTGCCGAACAGGCGGGCCATAGGCTACAAACCGCCGGCCGGATCAAAATCAGCTCAAAAGATGCCCAGGGACCATGACGGGTTTAAAGATTTCTAAAATTACAATCAGGCGGCTGACTAATTTCAGCACCGAATGAAAAAGCACGACGCCGGGGGGCCCGGAGGATTTTCTGGTATTCCAGGCATAATCTAGGGCCTCAGGGTCAAGCTTTTTAACCATGCCTTGGCCCTGACCCGAAAATTCTGCTTGACACGACCAGGCCGCTTCAGGTAACATCTCTGGCCAACTGACTAAGGGTAGATCTTTGCTTGGATCCGGATTTCCGGACCGGGACTTGGAGCATCCCCCCAAATATGTGGGCTCCCGGTATCGGTCCCGCAGGTTAATATGCAACTAATTGAAACAATTAACGAAATGTCCGAGGTGGCGACCGCTGCGGTCCGCCGGAATAAAACAATCGCCTTTGTCCCGACGATGGGATTTTTACATCAAGGCCACCTGAGCCTGATGGCCCACGCTCGAGGCCTCGCCGATATCCTGGTTGCCAGTATCTTTGTCAATCCCACCCAATTTGGCCCCAACGAAGATCTTGATCGGTATCCCCGCGCATTTGAGTCAGATTCCCAGAAGTGCCGAGACCAGGGAGTAGATTATCTTTTTTTCCCCCAGCCTCAGGAGATGTATCCTGACGGATGGCAAACTACGGTGAACGTCAGCCGGGTCACCGCTAATCTGTGCGGCAAGAATCGGCCCGTCCATTTTACCGGCGTGGCCACGGTGGTCCTGAAGCTGTTCAATATCATTAAACCCACCCTGGCGGTCTTTGGGGAAAAGGACTATCAGCAACTGGTCACCATCCGGCGCATGGTTAAAGATCTTAACCTCAAGGTGGACGTGGTCGGTCAGCCCACCGTCCGAGAGCCTGACGGCCTGGCCATGAGTTCGCGAAACGTCCATCTCTCTACAGAAGAACGGCGCTCGGCTCTGAGCCTGTCCGCCTCCCTGGCCCGGGCCAGGGATATGGTCGCGGCCGGGGCTCGGGCGACTGCTCCGATTATCGCCGACCTGGCCGCGTTTATCTCCCATCACCCCTATACCAACCCAGACTATGTCAGCCTGGTTGATCCTGAAACCCTGGAAGACCTGAACGTGATCGAGACCAGAGCCCTCTTGGCCCTGGCCGTGAAAGTGGGGCAAACCCGGCTGATCGACAACTGTATCTTGTCGGCGGTCTAGTCCCCCGGCATCGTGTATTATTAACCAGCCCAGCCATTGACCGGGCCATCAAGACGCTGAGGTAAATATTTATGCAACGAATGATGTTTAAGTCAAAGATCCATCGCGCCACCATCACCGAATCCAACCTGGACTATGAAGGCAGCATGTCTATCGATGTCAACCTGATGGAGCTGGCCGACATTTTGCCCTATGAGATGATTCATATTTACAACATCAACAATGGGGCGCGTTTTGAAACCTACGCCATCGAGGCGGAGCGTGGTTCCGGGACAATCTGTCTTAACGGCGCAGCGGCCCGGATGGGTTGTGCGGGTGATCTGGTGATCATTTGCACTTATCAACCCATGGATGACGCCCAGGCCAAAAACCATCAACCCGTGGTGGTGAAGGTCGATAGCTATAATCACCCTCTCATCGATCATCAACAGCCCAGGATTGTCAAGGCATAGAAGCAAACCGGCATATTGCATGCACTTAACTCACACATAGAAAGCACCATATTCTGATGAGACCGACAAAAACGAAAAAGATTGCGGGAAGCGTCCTGGTCACCCTGGTCTGGATATTCACCGGGCTGTTTTTGTCCTGTGCCGCCGACAAACAGGAATTGCCTCCGGCCCCGGAGGTCGTGCTGAAAGACCTGGCCGGTAAGCAGGTCGGGCTGAAAGATTTCCGGAGCAAGGTGGTAATGGTTAATTTTTTTGCCACCTGGTGTGGCCCCTGCCGGATGGAAATCCCCCAGTTAATTAATTTTCATGGAAAGTATAAGGACAAGGGATTTGAAGTCATCGGAATTTCCCTTGACCCTAACCCTGCCGCCGTGTTAGAGCCGTTTGCTAAAAATATGAAGATTCCCTACCCGTTATTTTTGGGGACCCAGGACACAGCCCTGACTTTTGGTGGCTTTAGAGGTATCCCAACGACTTTTTTGATTACCAGAGATGGCAAAATTTTCAAGAAATACACTGGTGTACAACCTGATTCCATTCTGGAAAAGGATATCGTCGGGTTACTCTGATCCCCGCGGCCGAGGCGGCCGGACCAATCATTCCGCTTGCCCTATTCTTAACGAGCGTCGTATACAGGCGCGCCTGATCGTTTCCGTACATCAGTTTAAAAAACATAACGCAGAGGACGAAGAGAGAAAAAAGGAACCCGACATGGATACGTCCATTTCCGATTTGACCCAAACAATTGCGGAAGAATCAGCCTTAGTCACTGAAACAATTAGTGAAATAAGCAAGGTCATCATCGGCCAGAAGGCCTTGATCCAGAGGTTGGTCATCGCCATCTTGACCAATGGGCATGTCCTGGTCGAGGGTGTCCCTGGGCTGGCCAAGACTTTGGCGGTCAAGACCCTGGCGGCCAGCGTGGCTACGTCGTTTATGCGCATCCAGTTTACTCCGGATCTGCTTCCGGCCGACATCCTGGGCACCCGGATCTACCGCCCCGAAAGCGGTCAGTTTGAGGTTAAAAAAGGCCCCATTTTCAGCAATATTATCCTGGCCGATGAGATCAACCGGGCTCCGGCCAAGGTCCAGAGCGCCATGCTGGAGGCCATGCAGGAGCGGCAGGTGACCATAGGTGAGACTACCTTTATCCTGGAAGATCCTTTTCTGGTCATGGCCACCCAGAACCCGATCGAGCAGGAGGGAACCTACCCCTTGCCGGAGGCCCAGGTGGACCGGTTGATGTTCAAGGTCAAAATGGACTATCCCGGCAAGGCCGAAGAGGCTGAAATAGTCAAAAAAATGGCAGTGGGCCGGGTGCCGTCCGTTCGGCCCGTATTGAATCCGGACATGATTAAGACGATGCGGCGCCATGTGCAACAGGTTTACTTAGACGACAAACTATTGCACTATATTGTGGACCTGGTCAGTATCACCCGCCACCCTTCCGACTATGGCCTGGACATAAATAACCTAATCCATTATGGGGCTTCACCTCGGGCCGGGATTTTTCTGGCCCTGGCCGCCCGGGGCTGCGCCTATATGGAAGGCCGCGCCTTTGTTACCCCCCAGGACATCAAAACCATGGCCCCGGACGTGTTTCGCCACCGGATCATCCTGTCCTATGAGGCCGAGGCCGAGGAAATGACCCCGGACGATGTCATAGCCCGAATACTGGAAACGGTGGAGGTCCCGTAAACCGTGATCTCCCGCGAACTGATCAAAAAAATCCGCCTGATCCATCTGAAGACCCGCCGGCAAGTGACCAGCGTTTTTGCCGGGCAGTACGAGAGCGCCTTCCGCGGGCAGGGGATGGAATTCGAAGAAGTCCGGGAGTATATCGAGGGCGACGACATCCGGACCATCGACTGGAACGTCACCGCCCGGATGAACCGGCCCTACGTGAAGGTCTTCCGGGAGGAGCGGGAAATGACCGTGATGCTCCTGGTGGATGTTTCTTCTTCGGAGCGGTTCGGCACGGCCAGAACACTGAAGATGGATATGGCCGCAGAAACAGCGGCGATCCTGGCCTACGCCGCCATCCGGAACAATGACAAGGTGGGCCTGATTATTTTTTCCGATACGGTGGAGAAATATATCCCCCCCAAAAAAGGAGTCGGGCACATCTTTAGGGTGATCAAGGAAGTGTTGGATTACCGGCCCACCGGCCGGAGGACCAGCCTGGACGAGGGGCTTAAGTTTTTGATTCGGGTGACCCGGCGTAAGGCCGTCTGCTTTCTTATTTCCGATTTTCTCGACACCGGATTGAACGCAGTCTGCGCATCGCGGCCAAGAAGCACGACCTGGTCGCCCTGGTTATCTCTGATCCCAAAGAGGCGCGGCTGCCCCCGCTGGGTTATGTCACGCTGACGGACGCGGAGACAGGCCGATCTGTGACGGTCAACACCTCATCTCCTGATTTCCAGAAGCAATTCCAGGTGGTGGCCGAGAAACGGACGGGCGCCCTGGTCAACCTGTTCCGCCGGGCCGGAGTGGACCATACCTTCCTGCCTACGCCCGTCTCACCCATTGATCCGTTGTTGAAGTTTTTTATAAAGCGGGAAAAGAAGTTTCGCTGAGGGCACAGGGCGCCTTGGCTGATTGGATAAACCTGAGTTCGACGAGTATGCTAAGTGATTATCATCAAGGCCATGATTCAATCCGCAGATTGCGCCGATTTGCGCAGATTAGGGCCAAAATAGATCTGTAGGTATTTTCCATCTGCG
>JADFYA010000258.1 GCA_015233285.1 Deltaproteobacteria bacterium
CCAATATCCTCATCAACCATAGCCCGGACAGCAAGATGCCACCCCATGTCCATAGAAACAAACAATGATTGGCGGCTTTCCATCCAAACATTTTTCCGGTCAGCGCAGAGGGGAGGTAAAAGGATATATAATATATCAAAGGCGTTGTAGGATCGGCAACTTTGGCGCAGGACTCCTTGGTTGGGAGGTCAACCCCTTTATAGTGGATGGGCCAGGTCCCGACCACTAAGTCTTTCAACATGGAGTTATGCTTTTCATAATCCGTATTTTGTAATCCATATCCGCCAACGCCCGAGACACTCGTCCAGATCAATGTGATGAGCAACACCGCCCCCATATTAGAGGCTGATCGGACATGGAACCACTTCTTGGTGTCTGGGCCGGCTTGTTTCTTCTTGGCAGCCCATAGGGAAAAACCTCGATAGGCCCGATATAGCGCATATAATACCGCTATAGACAGAGGGATGGCGTAGTATATCTTCAACCATCCCAGAGCAAAAATCAAGTAGGGGACGAATATGTACAGGAGGGTGCCCAGAAACAGGCTCTTGGAGAAGTCTCCATCCGGAAAATATCTCTCACATAACGCATCCAGCTTATTGAGAAACACGTTGGTTGAATTGCTGGTAAGCGACTTAACATGGTTGACTGCCGACTTTACTTTGCTGCCAGACCTCCGCTCTAGAACCAGATCGATTGCTTCACCCAATTGTCTCGTAGACAATCGTTCGTCTATACACCTGCGCGCTATCTGTATTTTCGCAGGACCATTATTTTGGATTCTCAGCAACTCGAGTTTCTTGGAGTATGAAATGCCGACCGAATCGGGCATTACCTCCATCAGGTATTTTTCTTGGATGGCCAGTTTGATCATGCGAGAAATATGCGCATCAGGGACCGAGAGTTCCGGATGGTTACATAATTTAAGATAAATTCTATCGTTGCTGAATTCTTTTGACCAAACCGCCTTTGGGTCTGCTTCAAGCAATCGTTCAAGAAGGAACCTACCTACGGCCAGATACCTGGAACCCAATATATTGACGGCGCCTTCTGCCTCATTAATCATGGCCACAGCATCGGCTGTCCATCGGTCTTCTTCACTTACGGCAGAAGATGAATCATCCACAACAGCCATCGAACTCATCTCATCCGCCGGCACATCCATCGTCATCAATTCATCCTAACCAAGGCCAGGCTTGGAAAAGCGCCTTGTCGTTCGTATACCTCTTTTACATTGCGACCAGGTGAAGCGCTAAATCCCAAACAACCGGCACCGGCATTGTCCTGAGCAAACCTTATCAGCCTCTTCTAGGCTGCCAAGGACTCCCCGTTCTATTTACAGCCCGAGGCCTGAGGCCCCGGGCATTCATGGTTCATTGTCGATAAATCTACTGGTTGTACACCTCCCGCCAGTACATTACCCTGGTGCCGGGAACGTTCACGGACACAACCGCATTGTTATATTGGCCGCTGCCAAAGGACTGGAGGCCGGTGGGGGTTTTGACGTAGAGGTGTTGGTCCTCCACCAGCGGCGCCGTAGTCACGTTACCCGTGTTAATCATTCTCAAAGGCGCTACACCCGTACCGCTGGCTCCAACTCCGCTTCTGGCATTGAAGACATACGTCTTACCGCTGTTGCTGCTTTGAGCCCCGTGACTGCCGCAGGGGTCATCCGTCTCGGCTGTGGACGTGCCGAAGTAAACCTGTCCCGCGGCGGCAAAGGCCGAGGCCCAGACCCGCTCGCCCGCCGCCAAAGTATAGAACCAGGTCAGAGTAGCCGGGGAGGTGCAGGCGCACTTGGCGTCCGTGTCCGTGTACGCGTAGAAGGTATAAGTAGTGGAAGCCGTGTTAATGTTGTCGTTGGCGAACGGATTGTCGCCGGTGCCGAAGAATATCCTGACCGTGTAGCTGACCGTCCCGCTGGTGCTCAGAGTGTTGTCCACCATCACCGCGGGTGAGGCATAGATGGATAGCGGATGATTTGTCCCGGCTGCTAGGGGCGTTTGCCCCTTGTTGATCACGCAGTTGGTGATGTTGCCGCCGCAAGCCTGGCTCTGAGGATCATCCGGGATGTTCACTTTGTACATGAATCCCTTGTCGGTGCCAATATAAATCCGGTCGATATACCCGTTGCCGTCGGAATCGATCAAGGCCGGCTGCCCGCTGGGTATGCCCCCGTGACCGTCCGCTCCTGCGGAGTCCAGATAAATCCGTTGCAAGACGCTGCCGTCGGCAATATCAATCATGTAGATTGACGGGTCCGCATTCGAATCAGCAGTCTGGCCGGAGACAAAGAAGGCGACCCATTTGGAAGAACCACTATACATTATTTGCCCGATTTGGCCCACGCCCGGTGAGGACCGGCTGCGGTACAGATCGGGATCGGCAAACTCCCACATGAACTTGGGAGTTGTGGGGTCGGTGACGTCGAGGCAGAACACGGTGTCGCCGCCGCTTCCTTCAGCCGAAAGCACTACCGACTTCCAGACCGTGGCATTTTGCGATGAGTCATAGACATAGACGTCGGCAATGGCCGGGGACGCGTCAACATAGGACTGATTTGATACGTTCATGGCGTTGTTCTTCAATCGGCCGATCAAATTGTTGGGAATAAAGGCCCACAGTTCATGACCGTCGCCATAGTCGGCACCGGCGAAATACCCTCTGTTTTCCGGAAAGGTAGTAGCCGGGTTATCGCCCCAGCGGAAAGCCCCGGCATCGAAGCAATGGAGCATCCCGTCCAAGGAGCCGACGAACAAGACGCTTCGCCGCTGACTTTTGCCCTTTAAGTTAGATGGGTCGGTAGGATCGCCAAAGGCGAACGTTTTATAAGCCGTCTTCGCCGCGTCGGGCAAAGCTGTGCCGTAATACCAGTACGGCGTTCCAGGCGGGGTCAGCACGGCCGGCACTGAGTAGTAGATGGGACCGAGCAGCCAGTCCTTCTGGGTCGTGGCGGTAGAACCATTGGCCCAGCCGCGGATCCATTGGACCAAACAATTGGCGTCTGCAGTGGTAGTGCTCGGGTCGACCCCGCTCATCACGAAGTCATAAAGATATTGGGTTGGGCTGACCGCGGCTGAGCCGCACAGATTATAGCCATAACTGGCAGGAGTCTGCGAGTAATTGGTCAGGGCCAACATGTTGTTGGTCACGTTGCCGGTTGTGAAAGGCTTCAGGGTCTGGGATGAGACGTAATAGCTGTAACTGGCCAGAACGAGTGTACCGGTTATCGGGGCGCTGCCCCCAAAGGTGAAGCTGACATCCCCGGTGAACCGGTTGATGGTCCCGGATCCGCCGACGATATTGGAGGTAAGGGCGCTGGTATGCGAGTCCGAAAAATGCTCCCCGGAGTTATAGACGTTTTCATTCACCGCACCGTCGGTTCTGAGGTCCACCCTTCCGTCGTTGGCCGGGCCGAAATAAAAGGCTCTAGGCGCGGCCACCCCGTATCCGGCCATCCGGACATCCTTGGCCAGCATATCCAAGGCAAACCTGGCGTTCTGATGGCCTACTTATTTTTGCGATGTAACTCATTTGATTTTGTGAAAGGATTTTTTTGGGACGTATACCCGGCCACGATGTCAATCTACATGCGTTTATTGGCCTTTTATTTCTTTAAAATAATCGTTTTGGTTTTGTTTTGCGGAAGTAGTTTACCGGGAGAATCGAAGCGTAGGTCTTCATTATGGCTGTGGACCAGCCTGGGCGGTTTATTCCTTTTTCCGCTTTACAAGATGGGGCTTTTTAATGACTTCACCATGAGGGCCTCTGTTCCTTGTCTTTTCGTATTTTGGGTGTTCATAATAAATACGCTAATTAGTAAGGGCGAACTCCATCGAGCTAAGAAACTAATTTTGTTGATTTTAATGATTATCGGGTCATTTTCGGCCATATCGGAGACAGCTCGATCCCTAAAAGATTATTCAATTAAAGTTCCACCTTCAGATTCAATCAAAACCATACCGGAACTCTCGTTCGGGGCCGGGCATCAATATCTTGGCTGTCCAAGTTGCTTCTTCTTTAAATATCTTTCTAATAATAGAGGGGTATTTACTTTCGTTCCGCCGACTCCATCTCCCACGCCAATAGCGACTCCGGCGAACACGCGGACTCCCACGTCAACGCCGACCAAAACACCGACCACGACGCCAACGCCGTGGCCGGGGGGCAGGGCAGCCCGGTTCGGGATCCCATCCGGTCCGGCGCTCACGGCGGCTAATGATTTTTTTTCTATGACCCCAAAGCTATTCGTCCTGGGCTAACCCGGTTCGTCCCGACGGGTTCGTATTTGGAGTGATCTCAATGATAATATGCCGAATTTCATCAAAACATTTCTGGATTTGGGTGGCCATGGCGCTAGCCCTGGTCCTCGTGGCCGGGTGTAAGGACAAGGTCGACAAGCCCCCCAAAGCAGCGCCCAAAGCCCAGGCCGAATCGCGGCCGGCCATCAAGCTCGTGACCCTGTCGCCGGCGGTTATGACCAAGAACAGTATGGCTACGGCCGGCGTCGAGGCCCAAGACCCCGACGGAAAGCCGTTAACCGAGTCCTACCGGTGGGAGATTAACGGCAAAACTGTCCCCACTAACGGGGGACCGGAACTGGCCCTGACCAGTGTCAAGGATGGTGACAGCGTCCAGGTGTTCGCCATCGTCTCCAATGGCCGGTCAAAGAGTGACGAGGTTCCTTCGGAAAAAAAGATTGTGACTACTTCCAAACCTGTGGTTTTGGAAATTAGGATCGAACCCATGGAGGTATACGCCGGGACCGAACTCACGGCTCGCGTGGGCGCCCAACAAAGCCAAGACTCCACTGCCAGAGCTATAACCTATCGTTACCAGTGGTACAAGAATGGACAACCCGTTCCAGGGGGGGACTCGGCCATTCTGTCCGGGAGCAATTTCAAACGGGGAGATAAGATCAAGGTCCGGGTGTGGGTCGATGACGGGGTGAACAAGAGTGAGCCGGCCGAAACCAGCGATGTGACCGTGCTGAATTCCAACCCGGAAATAGCCTCGGCGCCGCGTTTTGACCAGCAAGGGGATAGATTCGTCTACCGGTTGGAGACTAAAGATCCGGATGGTGACGCCATCACCTACAAGTTATTATCTCCGGAACCGGGCGCTTATCCCAGCCTTTCCTTTGACGGCCAACAAGGCGTTTTGTCCTATACCCCGATCATAGGTAAAACAGCGGTTGTCCGGATCCGGGCCGAAGATGGGGCCGGCGGCAGTTGCGAACAAGAGTTTACCATAGGCGGCCAGGAACCGGCCCCTGAACCGTGAAGCATCCGGCGCTTGCGTGTCAATGTCATTAACTTAAGGTCAAGTGGGCTCATGTGTTGGTGGAAGACAAAAAGACTGGCGAGCCTACTTAACCGTTAGTTGTACAAAATAATTTTCTTATTTCTTGGCACACTTTTCTATTGAA
>JADFYA010000259.1 GCA_015233285.1 Deltaproteobacteria bacterium
AGGCCTTGATTCTGGCCATCATCGGCGAAAAGATCAAGATTCACCAGTTCCAGGCTCTCCAGGAAACACTGTCCCGGTCGGGATTTGAGGGCAACCTGGAAGAACTCGATGTCCATTCAATTCTGGGCAGTAGGTCCGGCTGCATTATCAACCGGCTGGAGCAGCGGCGGTCCAATTGGTCCCAGGCTCAAGAGAGTATCTTCAAGGAAGGCAACCTGCACAAGATCCGCCGTGAAAAAGCCAATTTGGAGCTGTGGGCGGAAAAATATCCCGGTCTGACTCCCAAGATTTTGGGCTATTATGAGGAAGGTGATAAGGGCGCTCTGCTGGTCCAGTTTTTGGCCGGGTGCACCTTGGATGAAGTCATCCTGAATGCCGCTGAGGAACCGCTCCGAAATGCCTTCTTTATCCTGAAGCAAATACTCGAAGAGGTGTGGCTGGAGACCCGGCAGGTCGGTCCTATGGCCACCGATTATCTCAAACAGATCCGGGCCAGGCTGCCCCAAATCCACCGCGTTCATGAAAATTTTTCGCGGCCGGCCAAATATCTGGGCGTGACCAAGGTCGCCTCATCCGAAGAGCTTTTGTCTGCTTGCGCCGAAATTGAGAGCCGGATTCCCGCACCCTTTGCCGTGTTGATTCATGGTGATTTCAACGTCAACAATGTCGTCTACAACCATGAATTGCAACGGGTCCACTTCATTGACCTGTACCGGTCTAAATATGCCGATTACGTGCAAGATGTCTCGGTCTTTCTCATCTCGAATTTCAGAATCCCGGTTTTTGATGAAGAACTTAGATCCCGGTTAAACTGGATCATTGATAAATTCTATGAGTTCTCCAGTCAATTGGCCTTGAGTTGGCAAGACAGAACGTTCAACGCCCGGCTGGCCCTGGCCCTGGCCAGATCCTTTTACACCTCCACCAGATTTGAATTAAACAAGGAATTTGCCCGTGAAATGTATTTACGGGCCCACTTCTTAATGGAAAAAGTGGCCGGATATGGCGCGGCCGGCGGGTCCTGGACGGATTTTGTCTTTCCGTTGTCTGTATTATATTATTGAGTATCTAATTCCTCGGGACCGGCCGGACAGACGAATTGTTTGCTCTTCCGGGGAGGTCGAGATTTTTTTGCAGTAACCTGGTAAAGGAGTTAAGTGTGCCCAGAATTGGTGTGGTTGGAATCAAAGGAAGCTGGTCTTCGGAAAAACTGGCCGACGCTGTAGCTGAGATGACCGGGTTTAGGCTATTGATCGGCATGGATGAGGTAATTTTGGACTTTGATTCGGGGCGGGCATTTTTCCAGGGATGTGATTTGACCGAACTCGATGCTTTGATGATCAAGAAGATCGGCCTCACCTACTCGCCCAGCCTGCTGGATCGGTTGGAGATCTTGCGTTATCTCAATAGCCGAGGCCTGCCCATGTTCTCCAGACCAGGCAACATCATTGGCGTCTTGAACCGGCTGTCTTGCACCGTCACCATGCAATCGGCCGGTATCCCCATGCCCCCGACTACTATCACCGAAGATATCACCGAGGCCTTGAAGGCCGTCTCCGAGTATGGAGAAGCTGTGTTTAAACCTCTTTATACTTCAAAAGCCCGAGGTATGGTGGTCATTAGGGCCGGTTATGGGGCGAGGGAGGCCATCGAATCTTACCGCAGTGAATATCCTTCCATGTATATCCAAAAGAAGATTGATATCCCCGGTAAGGACCTGGGGGTGGTGTTTCTGGGCGGCGAGTACCTGACCACCTACGCCAGATGCCGGGTCCCCGGTTCATGGACCACGACTACTTTTTTCGGAGGCCAATATGAACCATATGATCCGCCGCCGGCCATTATTGACTTAGCCCGTCGGGCCCAAAGTTGCTTTGGCCTGGATTTCACCTGTGTTGACGTGGCCGAGACCGCCGCCGGACCGGTTGTTTTTGAAGTATCGGCTTTTGGAGGCTTTCGGGGGTTGGAAAAGGCTCGGGGCATCGACGCCGCCGAGAAATATGTCACCTATGTTCTAGCGAGGCTCGCATCATGGAAGAAATTTCCAACTCAGCCATTGACCTCATTAGCCGGTTGCGGACAACGTACCCGGTAACGGCCAGCCTTAACCTGGTTTTTGGACAGGTGAGGATAGCCGTAAAGACAAATCAGCCGACCCTGGTTGAGGTACTTAAGGAGTATTTCGGGTCTTTCACCTCCACGGCAGGTCCCGCCGACATCACCATTACCGCCCATGAAGCTCCAATTCAGACCTTTCCTTTCTCCTTCACTCAGAAGATGCCGGACCCAGGTAAGACGAAGGTAAAGGAAGAATATGTGGAACTCGATGATGGCCGGATTGTCCGCAAGCGGCTCACAGGTCTCTGTTTTGTCTTTAACGGCCGGGACCACCTGGCTATCGGGCCTTGCCTGAGTAATGCCAATCAAATCGTTAATTTTATCAATAACCGTTATATCCAGTGGAAGCTTCACCGAGGCTGCTTGCTGGGCCATGCCGCGGGGGTCTTGTATCGTGGCCGCGGGCTTGCCTTGGCCGGGTTTTCCGGAATGGGCAAGTCCACATTGGCTCTGCACCTGGTCAGCCGGGGGACATCCTTTGTCAGTAACGACCGGTTGCTTATCTCTCCCAACGGCTCCGGCCTGGAGATGAACGGTGTGGCCAAACTCCCCCGGATCAACCCTGGGACCGTTTTGAACAATCCTATGCTCTCCTCCGTGATTCCGGAAGAGGAGAAAGCGGCGTTTAAGTCTCTCCCTAAGGAAGAGCTATGGGATCTTGAACACAAATATGATGTGCCGATCGGTGGAATTTTTGGCCCGTCGCGATTCGCCCTGTCGGCGCCGATGTTGGGTCTGGTCATTTTGAACTGGGACCGGACCGAGGCCCCGGTGACGGCACAGGAGGTTGATCTGGATCAGCGGCGGAACCTGCTGGCCGCCTTCATTAAGTCAGAGGGCTTGTTTTACCTGCCGCTGAGCGACGGGTCCGAACGCGACCGTTCGGCTGCGGCCTACGCAACTCTTCTGTCTCGATGCCGGGTCTGGGAAGTTCGGGGAGGAACGGATTTTTATGCCGCGGCCAACATTTGTTTCCGGTTTCTTGAGACGCAGGGATAACAACTCTCCGGCCGACGGGCCTGGCGAGAAATGTCATCGACGATGCTCGATACAAAACAGGTCGCCGCGTTAAATAACCCCAGGTAGAAAGGTAGAGACGATGGATAAACCAAAGATCGAACTAAAGAATTCCATGGGACGAAATGAAGTGATCACCTATTTAGAAGGACTGGTCGAAGGCTTCAAGGCCGGGAAGATCGTGCTGGTGCAAGGCGACCAGATCCTCGAGATGACTGTTCCCGAAGTGGTTCAGGTGGAAGTGGAGGCTAAACAAAAGAAGGATAAGGCCAAGTTTGCGCTGGAACTAACCTGGTTTCAGGTTTCTGATTCAGATGAATTTGATCCAGTCAAGATCTCGGGCCAAAATCCGGAGAAAGCGGTTTTAGCTGCAGGATTTGAAGAAGTCGGCGACAAAGAGCTAAAAGTTGAGCCGGAGCCGAAAGTCGAAAAAGAAACCAAGGCCGGGAAAGGAGCCAAGACTTCTCCAGAGGCGCCTCAACCTGAGAAAGACGTCAAACCCATGATCGGTCCTTGTAAAACTGTCTGAACCGGCGAAACCCTAACTCCTCGGCTTCGGTGGGTTAACTTGAAACCTATCCCGGCTGAGGCTGTTGCCTTCCTTTAACTTGCCATGCCGATATCCCATCCCGCCTGCTGGTGAGTCTTTTCCCTGGCCAGACCGGAGAGGGCTCCCGCCGGCGCATTGGCGGATTAGCCGATCCTTAATTCTTTTATTGAAATAGAGCAAGATATGATTGATCCGGTGATTTTTAGGAAATACGACATCCGGGCCGTAGTGGATAAAGAACTTGACGATACCGGGGTAATCAACCTGGGCCAGGCCATTGGGACTTATTTCCAAACCAGGGGCGTACCCAGGATCACCCTAGGCCGCGATGGCCGGTTGAGCTCCGACAGGTATGCCGCCTTGTTCACGGAAGGTTTGATCAGCACCGGGCTGTCTGTGGCCGACCTGGGACTGGTCACCACCCCGATGCTCTATTTTTCTGTTTATGCTCTGAAGCATCCGGGCGGCGTGATGATCACCGCCAGTCACAATCCCGCTCAGTACAATGGGTTTAAGATCTGTGTCGGGCCCCATGCCATGACGGAAACTGAGATTCAAGCCATCCGGGCCCTGGCCCAACAGGGTGACTTTCACAAAGGAAAAGGGACCATCGAACAACTTGACGTGGCCCCCGCCTATCTGGAATATCTCGTGAACCATATTCATATTCAGCGGCCGGTGGCCATCGGTGTCGATACCGGTAATGGCTCAGTCGGTCCCATTGCCCAGGCCGTCTTTGAGGGTCTGGGGTTAAAGGCCAGGCACATCTATGCCGAGGTGGATGGTCGGTTCCCCAATCATCAGCCGGATCCCACCGTCCCTAAGAATATGGTGGATCTCGGAGCTCTGGTCAAGCAGCATGGCCTGGAGGTGGGTCTGGGGTTTGATGGGGACGGCGACCGGGTTGGGGTGGTGGACGAGACCGGCCGGCTCATTTATGGGGACAGGTTACTCCTGATCTTTGCCACAGAGATCCTGGCCCGGCGCCCTGGGGCCGCCATCGTGGGCGATGTCAAGTGTTCCGATAATCTTTTTCGGGAGATAGAACAACGCGGCGGCAGGGCTACGATGTGGAAGACGGGGCACGCCCTGATCAAGCATAAGATGGAAGAAGAAAAAGCCGCCCTGGGCGGGGAGATGAGCGGGCATATCATCTTTGCCGACAGATACTTTGGTTTTGATGATGGGATATATGCCGCGCTTCGGCTGGTGGAGATCCTGGCCCAAGACACTCGCCCCTTATCCGAATACCTGGCTGATGTGCCGGAAGGATATATCACTCCGGAAATACAGATTCGTTGCCCAGACAAACTCAAGTCGGCCGTGGTCGCGGAGGTGCGGGAGGCCCTGCGCCGGGATCATCAGATTAATGATATTGATGGGGTCAGAGTCGGGTTTGAGCATGGCTGGGGGCTATTGCGGGCGTCCCAGACCATGCCGAAGCTCGTCATGCGCTTCGAGGCGGATACGGAGGAAGAGCTCAACCGGATCAGATCGATATTCGAGTCCCAGGTCACCCAAGCCCTCCAGGCCAACATATAGCCACTACCTGATAGACTAATTCGATGACGTCGCTGCTTACAGTTCTTTTTTGTTGATCAGCTCTAATCAAATTGTGGGATGCAACCTCCCCTTGATCAACTTCGACCACTGCCATGCCTACATGAGGCGGCTCATCGGTTCGCGCATAGCCAAAAGGAGCATGGGCGTGACCTCTCCAGCGAACTAGAC
>JADFYA010000025.1 GCA_015233285.1 Deltaproteobacteria bacterium
TTTGCAAGACCGGCGGTTGTGACCAATCACGGAAGTGTTTCTGATAATTTTGTGTAGATTCGACCTCCTATATGCTTGTTTGTAATTATGTCTCTATAAATACCGTATAGCTTACCATCCGGAACAACCGAGCCAGATTGTCATTTCGAGCGAAGCGAGAAATCTTAAGATTCCTCACATGCGTTCGGAATGACAAGATGAAAGTCGCGCGTTCGGAATGACGGTATAAGCAACATCCGGAACGTTTTGAAGTCTGGTCGGTTTCCAAAAGACAATAAAGAACAAACGCATCAACAGGACAGATACCACACCCAGGCCGAATACGCCAGGGCCACTATCACCAGTTCTCGGGCCATTTTCTTGGCCACATCACTGATATTCATACCTTGTTGCACTTTTCCCATGGCCTCGGTGAGAATCTGCTCAAAAGACTTGCTCTGCTGTCTTGAGATTTCCATCCGGCGCTTGGCCCCGGCAATAGTGTACTTTTCTTCATTTAACAACCGCTTTATATCACCCAGCACCTCGACATCCTTGGAGGTGAAGCGTCGATGTTTGCCCTCAGTCCTTTTTACGTTCATAAAAGAGCTGAATTCTTTTTCCCAAAAGAGGATAGTTGATCGGGGAACATTCAGAATGGTGCTTACCTCGCCGACATCAATCCCATCCTTGGAAATGAATTGAGCACTGGTAGAAGTAACCTGGTTGGTTTGCATTTTCACACCTCCATGTGTGAAAAAGGACTTCATTTCTCGGCAAATCCTTTGCCGTTATCCCGGGAGGGTCCACGTGAGTCGGCCCTAATTCAATTCCCGGAATCAATTCCTGGGCCTTCATATTTCTTATCGTCAACAAAACAAAAGTACTTTAGAATAATTTCTTGATATCATTTTTTCTACGGCGCCCCGGGGCGCACATACCACGGCCCGGTCATTTGGGCGCCCGCCCTCCTCATGATTACGCGATGGGGCGGCTCACTCGAGATGATTCTTTTCTGTCATTCCGAGCTAATGTGAGGAATCATCAGATTTCTCGCTTCGCTCGAAATGATAGAGGAGTAACAAAATGACAGGTAAGAAGCGACATAATAGAGATTTAAAGATATCGTCCCGTACCTGGCCTTGCCTTAACTTATATAAATCATTGAATAGGCCGGCTCAGGTCATGAACCATCATCCCTGGGGAACCGAATTGGCCCCCCAGGAAGTTGGACTATTTAAGCAAGCTGAGCAGACTCTGGTTCAACTGGTTGGCCTGAGCCAACATGGCCGTGCCGGCTTGGTTCAATATCTGATATTTGGTCATATAGGATACCGTCTTGGCCATATCAAGATCAGTGATGGTGGACTCGGCCGCCGTCATATTTTGACTCTGGACGGCCAGGGTATTGATAGTGTAGTCTAACCGATTCATCACCGCACCCATTCTAGCTCGTTCGGAGGAGACCTGATTTACGGCTTTGTCGATCTTGGCAATCGACCGTTGGGCCAGGGTCGGATCCACCACCAGGACGTTGTCTAAGCCTAGCGATCCGGTATTTATCTCGCCGATACTGGTGCTGATATTTTGCCCGGCATTGGCTCCCACCGCCAAATCGAGATGACGATCCACCACGTGGAGAACCATGCTCTGAGGACTACTATCGGCCGTGAAATCAAACTGCCCGGAGTTGGTATTCCAAGTTGTATTTACGTCTACTGTCGGTGAAAATTTGACATTCACCCCTGGAATCAGGTTATCTATTTCGGGGGCAGCCACTTTGCGGCTGAATAGATTTTCTCCGGTATGGGCATCTTGGACCTGGACAAACCAGGGATCAACACCCGCGTCATCCGAAGCATTTTTAATACGGGCAAAGCTGAAGGCGTTTTGGATATCCTCATCCGCTCCAAAGAATATCTGCCCGGCAGTTCCAGCCCATGGAGACCTGACGATCAGGGTTCCATCCACTGCCGCATCACCCGACGGCTGCCGGTAGGTCCCCTCTGATGTATTTGTAATGAAATCAGATACATGATCGTAGACGGTTTGCTGGGCAGAGACCGCCCCGTTCACCTTAAGCCCCAACCCTCCGGCAGTTATATCGGTGGTGATGGCTGAAGCGATCATGTTCTGCAACTGATCCAACGTGGTCGATTTATCAAAATAGATGAAGGCCTTCTGACCATTGGCATAAATAGTCATATTCCGAGTTTGATCGAGCAAACCTGCAAATTGGGAGATCTGACCCAATGTGTTGGTTCCTTTGGCAACGGAAATCTGGTCTCCGATTTTGGTCACGTCGAACATAAAATTCCCGGCATTGCCTGCGACCGCCGCAGTGGTGGCAAAACTTAGGTTGAGCCCCAACGCAGCCAGTGTCTTGTCGGAGGAAACATTCACGGCACCGGCGGCGCTCCACCCTAATGTCGCCGCACCGGTATCAATCCCACGCCGGTTGTAGATATGAGTGGCCAGATTAGTTCCCGCAGCGTTGTTATAGATGGCTAGGGACATACCGTCATTGTTGCCCCGAGCATGGGTGTTCAAATCCAGGCCGACGCTCGACAGGATACTCTGGAGTCCGGCTCCGGCATACAACTGGATCTCGGATGCAGCCGAGGTGTTGTAACCGATCTGCCGACTCATTACATGGAAACTCATTCCGGCGGTGTCAAAAACAACGTCAGCCTCATTGGCCGTTGATCCACCCCCGGCCAGGACGGCATTGTTCATTGCCGTTTGCATATCAGACGCCAACTGCGTCAGATCAGCCGTAGTGGTATACGTTTTGTCGGCCAGAGTGGCCGTATAGATGGTCGATTGATTGACTGAAAAAACTATCTCGTTGTTCCCTGTTCCGGTAAAGGAGCCGCCTTTGATGCCTAAAGAGGTAACAGAAAAAATGGTAGCACTGTTGGCAGCCGAGGTGGCTCTGACGAGATTGCTGATGCTGAAAGAACTCGGCCGAGTCGTTCCGTCCGCCGTGGTGGTGACCAGACTTAGAACATGATTATTGTCAACCTGCGCCCGGACGCCGAGTTTGTTGGCCGCCAGCGCCGTGTTCATTGTGTCTAACACATCGTTTTCGTTCAAGGCAATTACCTGGGTGGCAACCGCAGATGAACCGTGTTGCCACAGATTAAAGCTTACCGTAGCGCTATGCCCGTTGGAGATAATGTCAAACGAGGTGGTGGCAAAAGCTGATGTCAGACCACCGCCGCCGTTGGCGGAAATCAAGAAGAGATTGGCGTTTTCTGAATTCTGTGAACCCCTGGTCGTGCCGCCCGCCGAAGCTATAGTCAGCCCGTTAATACCCAGGGCGTCATCTCCGGTGACTGTAACCGTCATTTTAGCCGTGGCATTAGTCACGGTTGCAAAAAATCCCCCCGAGGCCGCGCCGTTTGCCGACCATGTAACAGTTATTTCATTGGAAAGCCCATAGCTATGAAGAGCGGACTCAACTTGAAACAAGGAATATGTCCCGGCTGCGAAAGCCACGGACCCACCTGTCGCCCCGGCACCGGAGAAAGTGATAATGGTGCTGGTATGGAACAGAAATGTCTCGGTGCCCGTAGCATACGCATTGTCGCCGGCACCGATGTGCACGTTCGAAGCTGCAGTTAGCACGGCCACAGCTTGAGTAGCTGTCCAACTAGCCTCGGTATGGGCTATAGTGACGGAAGCGTTTGCGCTCGCGCCGGCGATTTCCGCCGCCTGGCCTTGCTGAAATTTATAAACATAAGTAGCGTCTTGGGCAACCTTATTTTGATCGACGGTTATGCCCGCGGTAGACAACATTGATCCGTTGGTGTTATTCAACTGAACCGTAAGGGTATCCACGTTGGCCTTGTATGGACTGGCCAACTCCATGACATCACTCTTCCAAACTTCGTTATTGCCTGTGGCGGAGGCTTGAACGCTGATCCGGTAATTGCCTTCCCGCACCTGGCCGGTGATGTAGGCGTGGAGCTGATCGGGATGGTCGGTGGACCAAATGCCCGATAAGTTTCCGTTGAGTAGTTTTTTGGTATTGAACTCCGTGGTGGTGGAGATCCGGTTGACTTCATCCTTAAGTTGGTCTACTTCATCTTGAATGGACGTCCGATCTTGAGACGTTAAGGTTCCATTAGAAGCTTGAACGGCCAGTTCCCGCATCCGTTGCAGGATGGCTTGGGTTTCGTTAAGAGCGCCGTCGGCTACCTGCAGCATGGAGGTGCCATCCTGGGCATTCATAGACGCTTGATTAAGACCGCTGATTTGGCCTTTGAAACGCTCGGAAATAGCCAAACCGGAAGGGTCGTCCTTGGCCCCGTTAATCCGCAGACCAGAGGACAGATGATTGATCGCATTGGCCAAATTCTTGTTGGCGCCCGATAGGGCATTATAGGCCCCTAACGCTGGAAGATTATTGACGACTGAGAAACTCATGGTTCATCCTCCTTGATTTGATTAGATGGGAAATCCTTTCCCCATTTGAGATGACTCCGTCGAGACCGACAGAAGTTATTTATCGTTAAACGATTTAAATGAGTCGAGTAAATGCGAAGTCCAACCCCCTTGAGAGTAGACGATAATAAAAGTTGCTCGGTTAGATGTCGATCGGCTCCATAAGCCTTCAAGAAACCGGTCCTCAGGTCTAACCCGGCATGAGTCCAAGCTGGTTACAGGCCCGATCACCTTTCCCAGCTCTCCCCTGGACATGAATCCGCCTAGAACCGTGTTGCGCTTTTTCAACATTCGGTGATATCTATCTGTTTCATCAAGAAAGTGGTTCCGATCCGATCTACCTCCTTTTAAGTATGGCCTTGATTTTTTCGTCTCATTGTTCCGTCCGGATAGGACGTGATGACGTCTTGGCTTGCCGTTTGGTTTGATCTCCCGGCAGACCGAAATCCCTCCGTCTGAAACAAAAGAACCCACCAGAATCTGAAAAGTGCCCGGTTGGACCGTGCGGTTGATTCTTTCCCGCGACTGAACGGTCGATGATGAAGACGTAATGGTGGCGCGTCTCTACGAATGTCTGCCCTTGGCCGGATATCAAGCTGTCATTTGCTTTCCTTTCAACTTGATGCCGTTTGATGGCGGTCGTGGAGACCTGCCACCGGCACGTGTCTACCGATGTGTACCCCTCGGCCACGGGGGGTATCATTTCTACCCCGTTGCTTTTGCCGACAAAAATTTCTTGGACTGCTTCTTTGTTGATTGGCCGGCAGTACTTATGACCCGGCACCTGTAGCAGTCGCCATATAGAGCTTTTCCCGATTACGGTTATCCTGTCCTAAGCCTCGCATCCCTCCTTTTCGTCTAGGTTTATATTCTCTTATTCAGTTCTGGTTCCGAATGAATCTTTCTTACTTTGCCATTCCAAACGAATGGCTTCCGGTCTGTCATTCCAATCGAATGCGTTTCACTTTGTCATTCCGAACGAACGTGAAGAATCTTGATACTTCTCGCTTCACTCGCAATGAGATAGAGGAACCGGTTACAAAAAACCTTTAGTCATTCTTCACCATTGAAGATTCTGTCCCATACTGATATCTTCTCGTTTTCTGTTTGTACTTTTGCCAGGTTGCAGTAAAATTAGAACTGGTTTTTGAAACGCGGTCCTTATCCCGCCGCAACGGGGTAAAAGCACAATGCCTCTCGGATTCCGGCCGAAGCCGGCAGGATCTTGAGACCCTGCCGCCTCACACCGCCATTTGCCTGGCCATATTCCTGGCCACGTCACTGACTTTCATTCCCGTCTCCAATTTACCCAGTGCATCGGTTAGGATTTGTTCAAACGATCTGGTTTGTTGTCTGGTCATTTCCATTCTCCGTTTGGCCCCGGCGACCGTATATTTTTCTTCGTTGAGCAGCCGTTTTATCTCGCCTAGGGCCTCCACCTCACGATTTGTATATCGGCGATGCTTACCGCCGGTCTTCTTTACACTCAAAAATGAACCAAATTCTTTTTCCCAAAAAAGCAAGGTTGACCTGGGGACGCTCAATAAGTTACTTACCTCACCGATATTGATCCCTTCTTTGGGGATAAAGGGGGCCTCGGGTTCGCTGAATTGACTGATTCTCATTACGACACCTCCGTGAGCAAGACAAAAGCTATCTCTTGAAAATTCCTGTCCCAAGCCCCGATGAAAAGAGCGCGCTTTACGCTGCCTTCGGGACTTTCAAAGCCTGGGGAGCGGTGAAACCGGCATTGCTCTCCGGCAAAGGCTTAGAGACGATATTCACCCGGCGCCTATTTTAGCAGAGTTAAGAGCTGTTGCGGCACCTGGTTAGCCTGGGCCAGCATGGCCGTACCCGCTTGGACTAAAATCTGGTTTTTGGTCATTTCAGAGACTCCCTTAGCCATATCCAGGTCAGTGATGGACGAGTTGGCTGCAGTCATATTTTTCTGGGATGAACTTAAGCTATCCAGTGTGTACTCCAACCTGTTTTGAATCGCGCCCAGATTGGCCCGTTGTACGGAAATAGTATTGATGGCTTTGTCGATCACGGTTACTGAATTTGAGGCCAGGGTGGGGTCAACCATCAAAACATTGCTCAAGCCCAGGGACGCGGCCGTAACTGATCCTATGCTTAACTTGACCGTTTGCTCACTCCCGACATTAGGGCCGATCTGAAGGTTAAGGCTACGGTCCACCACATGTAAGGTGGAAGATACCGGGTTGGTGTCGGCAGTGAAATCAAATTTACCGGTCTGGTCATTCCAGGAAGTGGTCACGTCAACCGTAGGGTTGAATTTGAAATTAACGCCCGGGATCAGGTCAGCCGCTTGAGGCGATGATACCCTCCGGGAGCCGAGTAACTCACCGGTGTGGGCATTTTGAACCTGGACATAGTACGGATCCTTTCCTGTGGCATCAGTGGGCTTTTGAATTTCAGCAAAGCCGAAAGCCTTGAGGACGTCGTCATCCGCTGCGAAAGTTATTTGACCGTCGGGTCCAGCCCAAGGCGATCTGACGAGCAAGGTCCCATCTACCGCCGCGTCTCCCGTGGCCTGCCGATACGTTCCTTCCGCCGTGTTGGTGATGTAATCGGCCACATGCTGGTACACCGAATTTTGGGCAGAAACCGGGCCATTTACCTGAAGCCCCAAGCCCCGGTTGTCCACAGAAGATGTGACCGCCGAGACAATCATATTCTGTAAGTCATTTAAGGTTGTCGCCTTATCAAAGTTAATCGTGGCGCTGTGACCGTTGGCGTACATTGTTATGTCCTTGGGTTGGTCCAGGAGGCCGCTGAATTGAGCGATTTCTCCTAAAGAATCATTGCCCTTAGCTAGATAACTCAAGTCGCCGACTTTGGTCACGTCAATATTGAAGTTTCCCGCATTGCCCGCCTCAGCCGCCACCTTGGAAGAAAAGCTTAAGTTTATACCCAGCGCGGCCAGCGTGGAATCAGATGAAATGGTGGTTGTTTTATTTGCCGAGGTCAGGTTCCACGATAAAGCGCCAGAATTGATTCCCCGTCGGTTGTAGATATTGGTAGCCAATGTGTTGGTTCCAACACCATTGTAGATGGCTAATGAAATTCCATCGTTATTTCCCAGGGCATGGGTATTTAAGTCCAACCCGATGCTGGACAGGATACTGGCCATACCGGCACCGTCAAAGAGTTGCACCTCAGAGACGGCTGAGGTATTCAGGCCAACCCGCCGGCTGATCATGTGAAAGGATTGGGCGGCCGAATCATAAGTCACATTTACTTCATTGGCCTGGCTCCCGCCGCCTGCTATAACCGCCGCGTCCATTGCCGTCTGCAGGTCAGCGGCCAGTTTGATCATCCCGGTTTTCGTTCCTGAATAGACGTTAGTGGGCAGACTGGCCGTGTAGACCGTACTTTGGTTAACCGAAAACACTACCTTGTTATTTCCTATCCCGGCGAATGTCCCGGCCTGTATTCCAATGGAACTCAACGACATGGTCCCAAGGAAAGCTTTACGAATGTTTGTGATGATAAAATTCGCCGGCCGCAATGTGCCGTCAGCCGTGGTGGTGACAAAAGTCAACTGATGGTCCGAGCCAATCTGGGCCCGAACTCCTATCGCTTTGGTCTCCAGGGCGCTGTTTATTGTGTTGAGGACCTCACCTTCACTAAACGCCACGGTCCTGACGCTGGAGTTAGTCGACGCACCTGACAGGACGTTTTTCAATGCATTAAAGGTAATCGTGGCCGAATGTCCATTCCCAATTATGTCAAATGTCATAAATCCCGAGGCGAGGCTGAAACCGTTGTTGGCGGCCGAGGCACTTATTCTGAAGACATGCCCGTCTTCACTGTTCTGGCTGCCTATCACTGTCGTGTTAGGAGCCAACGTTCCGGCGCCGATGCCCAATGCCCCGGTTGTAGCCCCACAAACGGTAATACTAAAGTTGGCGCCAGCGGTGCTTGATAGAACCAAAAAGTCTCCGCCTGCAGGGCTGTGGTTGGCGCACCAAACAACGTTAAGATTACCGACACCCGCCGTCTGTAATGCAGTCGTAATCTCATTCTGGGTGTAAGTGCCGGCCTTGAAATTCACAATATGGTGGGTTGCAGCCGCCGAAGAAATGTCAATGGACGAATCCGCAGAGAAGTATACCGTTTGATAAGCAGAAGCGGTGCCAGCCACGCCGCACTGAAAGCCGGAGATAGTGGCGCAAATAGCCAGATCATTGCCCGCTAGGCCAGTCATAACACCTGTTTGACCGATTATTTCCGCCGCCTGCCCCTGGAGAAACTTGTAGCTGTAGGACACACTTTTGTTAAGCAGGGTGTCATCAATGCTGATCGAGGCCGTGGACAGCATGTTCCCATTGGTGTTGTTTACGCCCACCCGCATGGAATTGTGATCGGCCGCCACCGGCGTAGTCAGTTGCATAATCGTGCTTTTCCACACATCGTTGGTACCAGTGGCTGAAGCCTGGACTGTAATCCTGTAGTTGCCCTGTTGAACCTGCCCGGTAAGACTGGCGGTCAGGATGTTCGGGCTGTCGGTTGACCATATGCCGGAACCGTCTCCATTCAAGAGCTGCCGAGTGTTAAACTCAGTGCTCTGAGCGATCCGGTCTATTTCTTGTTTTAACTGATCCACTTCGCTCTGAACTTGCACCCGGTCCGAAGCCGTCAAAGTGCCGTTGGCCGCCTGGAGGGCCAGTTCCCGCATCCGTTGGAGCATGGACTGGGTTTCATTCATCGCCCCTTCAGCCAATTGCATCATCGAAATGCCGTCTTGAGCGTTCATGGAAGCCCGGTTGAGGCCGTTGATCTGAGTTTGGAAACGCTCGGAAATGGCCAGACCCGAAGGGTCGTCAGCAGCGGAATTGATGCGGAGACCTGTCGATAGTCGGCCAATACTCTTAGCCAGATTTGCATTTGAAGCAGATAAAGCCGTGTAGGCAGTTAACGCAGCAGCATTGTTCATAATAGACAGGTTCATGACATATCCTCCTTGATCTCGCCATGCGGGAGAATCCTTTCTCCCCACTCTCGAAACTGGATAAACTTAATTTCTAATTGGTGTTCAGTAGGTATGGCTGCCGTCGTCCGGAAGCAATCATGCCAAACACTTAGTTAAATACATTAGAATAGCCATCATTAAACCGAATGTATTCTTGCTTTTGATTCTATTATCGTCAAATCGACAACGTTACTTTAGATTTTTCTTTATCGGTTAGAAAAAAATGTTTCTCAGATTACTCATAAAATGACCATCGATAGAAGATAACAGGTAAGATTACTTTCATTCTCGATTCAACAAATCGTTCTGGTTAGTAACGATTAAACTCTTTTCGGTCGGGACGAGTGAGTCTGACATCTTTTTTGACTTTGACAACTCGCCTTTGATTACCTTATCGTCAAACCGACAACGTTACTTTAGATTTTTTTTGAGGCTGTCAAAATTTACTTGCCTGATTACGCGTAGAAGCAGTAGAAGTCACCTTTGATAGTCAACACAGCTCTCGTTTTCCAGGCTTGAAACCGTCGGTAACGGTCGCGTTTTGTTGATTATCAGAGGGCGGTCCCAAGATGGTCTGGAACATTGGACCCGGACCATCTTGCTTTTGATTTCTTTATCGTCAAATCGACAACGATACTTTAGTTTTTATTTTTATTCAGACTTACTTTATTATTAAATAACAGCGAGAAGCATGTTGGATCGGTTCAAATCGTCAGCCGTGGATACGTTATGGACACGCATTGGCATCTTCACCATTTCAAGTGAGAATGTCAAATTTGAGCCTTCCACATCTAATTAGATTATGGTGGTTAGAGCCCCGATGGACCGGTGATGGACCGGTATCTTCAGCCCTGGCTTGAGCCGCCTGAATAAAGCTGTTATACTACTCCAACTTTTATTTTTATGGCACGATTATTGCTTGCAGGCTGTGTTGTAGGCAAAAACAATATCTCATATATCCTCTAAAAAGCATGGTCCGTTTCGGACTTTCAAACTATTGCTTTGGAGGGGACGTGAAAACAGGCGAACACGGTTTTACTGCAGATGATATTATAGAACTTAAAAAATATAGTAAAAAGCAGAAAGATGCTCGTCTCGGAAAGAGGTTTGTAGCTATGATATTACTTGCTAAAAATAATGATATTGAAGACGTAGCACATACTGTTAGCAAGAGCGTAAAAACTATCAAAAAATGGATTTCTATATACATTACTAACAGGGCTAAAGGTCTAAGTTATTTTCAATATAAACCTAAGAAATCATTTTTGACTAATGAACAAATTAACCAATTAATAGCCTGGGTAAGAGAAAGCAATCCATCAATAGTAAAAGAAGTAAGAGACTATATAATAAATGAATTTAACGTGTTTTATAACAATGAAGCTGTGCGGAAACCGGGTCACCAAACTCAACGATATAGTCATCCGATTTAGATTTCTAGCATTTGGTATTGGTACCTGCTTAGGGCCTTAGTTACAGGGCTGGCCAAGTGAGCGTCTGAAGTTCTACAAAAGGGGTCGCCCCAAAATGATAGGTTTCAAAATCGGATGACTATAGCATTAATCCGCTTTAATGGGTGATCTCGATGCAACAGTCAACTAGGCGAGGAATTAGCTTAAACTTTCCCATTAGTTGAAAAGAGATGTTTTCCGGTGGATTGCTTGTCATTCTAGCCACTTCTCGTTATAACTAATAAATGTTCTTATTATTGTTGCTTCGGCAGGAATAGTTAGGATATAATACTCGGACGAATTAGACGACATTGCCGGGACCGGGACTATCACCAGGGACGGCCATATGAATACCAGAAGTCCTTAACCGGATTTTAAATAAAAAGGTATGTTGACCAAGAGCGGATGCCGAGATTCAGGCAGGTCGGCTCAACCTGCCATTCGATCTCTATTGTGGGTTCCAGGCCTTGGGGAGGCGCCAATGAACGGCTATCAGGAAAAAAAGCCTTTGATCCTAATTGTAGACGATGTTCCCATGAATCTCCAGGTATTGGGGAATACCTTAAGCCAGGAGAGCTATCAAATCGCCGTAGCCACAAATGGCCGACAGGCCTTATCCTTGACCGAGAGTGTGACACCCGACCTGATTCTACTTGATGTGGTCATGCCTGAGGTGGATGGATTTGAAGTTTGTAGAATTTTGAAGGGTGATGATCGGACTAAGGATATTCCGATAATTTTCCTAACGGCCAAAAGCGAATCTGAAGATATCGTTAAAGGCTTCGAGCTGGGCGCGGTGGATTATTTAACTAAGCCCTTTAGTACCTTGGAGCTTCTAGCCCGAGTCCGGACTCACCTGGAACTCAAAAGGTCCAAGGATAGGCAAAATGAATTAATTGCCCAGCTTAAGGATGCTCTGGCCCAGGTCAAACAACTCACCGGGTTGATCCCCATTTGTTCCCATTGTAAAAGGATACGCGATGATGCGGGATATTGGCAACAAGTGGAGGCATATATCGCCCGTTATTCCGCGGCCCAATTCAGTCACAGTATTTGTCCTGAATGTCTGGACACGTATTATCCCGAGTTTGCCGACAAAATAAAGAAACGAAATGAAAAACAGGAAGACTCAACCCCGGATTAAGTTATTATTTGATTGATCATAACTGTCCTTTTTTTGAGATGACCTGGTCGCCGGTTACTCATTGTTTCTTACGGGTTGTCTTCAATAAGTAAACAGTAACAATAGCTTTCAGACACTTTACCTCTGACCATGTCAAATATAGCTGGAATCTCAACCCATATATGGCTAAAGGGCTAGGTGAAACAATCATGAGTGACGAAGCAGTCAAAGTCTTGCTGGAGGAAGATAGCGAAGCCGATGTAATGATTATTTCAGGAATGTTAAAATCGGTCGACCAACCGTATTTTGATATTTTCGTAGTCACCACCTTGCAGGCTGCATTGAGGCACTACACGAAGAGAACTTTCATATTCTGCTCCTGGACCTGGGGCTGCCGGATTAGCGAGGGATCGAGACATTTATCCAGATGGCTAGCGTCTCATCGCTGCCCATAGTCGTTTTGACCGGATATAACGACGAAGAGCTGCCTATCGAGACACTCCGGCTGGGCGGTCAAGACTACCTGATGAAAGACCAGCTCCAGAGCCGCATCCTGATCAAAGCCATCCGTTATGCCACCGAACGGAAACGGGTCGAGCAAGAACGCCTTGAAAACTTAGAACGGGAAATTCGCTTATTAGAACAGCTTAACGCCTCTTCTTCTGCCACAGTTACTCCCCCTCATCAAGTCCCCGGTCCTTTACGCCGCCGAAATTCTGAAGAATTTGCCGAGATAACCGCCGGCTATGCTAAAATCCTGGACCTTGCGCTGGACCAAAGGGCACGTAAGGTGGCCCTTAACCTCCCTGATAGCATTCGCATTCTGGCCGAACGGCTAGGCGGCCTCATGGCCGGCCCGCGCGATATCACCGAAATCCACCTCAGCGTTTTAAAAAGTAAAATGTCTGACACGCCGCCATCTACAGGCCAGGCATATGTAGAAGAAGGACGCTTACTGGTTTTTGAGCTCATGGGCTACCTGGCCTCGTACTATCGAACCGGGTTGATTGAAGCCGGCGGCGACGAGACTCCGACCCAAACCGGATAATATAAATCACCGACCAAACTACCAACTGTAAAGATATCTGCCCAAGAAAATCGTTCAGCCAAGGGGCAAGATTCAGGTTTATGGAAGCATGTAATTGTGATATGACTATATATGACATTAAAAATCCCGGCGATTACACTGCAAATAATTAATTACAATTTTTTTTCAAAAAAACCCGTTTCAAATTTATTTTCGCCTGCCCTCTTCTTTGAACTGAAGAACGCCATGAAAGTATGGTTTCCGTTCGCTGTGAGACCTCGGCGGGACGAATGCTAACGACGAACCGAACCCTCCTGCCGGCCATAACTGCTCCGGCAAATTTGAACAGACCATAGACAAGGGTGAAATGTCGTGAACAAATAACTCCTTAAGCTTTATGTCAGGAGTGACACACCAAGATCGGAGATGGCTGTGGCTAATCTGCGACGGCTCTGCGCGGAAGAGTTACCCGGACAATTTGAGTTGGTCATCATTGATGTCCTGGAAAAGCCGCAGTTAGCCGAAGAAGACAAAATTATAGCTACGCCTACCCTGGTCAAGGAGCAGCCTCCGCCGGTTCGACGTATCATTGGAGACCTATCCAACAGCGCCAAAGTTCTTCACGGGCTTAACCTACAATCTATTCACAAGGCTAAACAGGGTGGAGGGTCTAACTGATGATCACGTTGAAAACCATTCCAGTGGTGGAGAAACTCAAAATCGGCATTCCTGGGTTCGATCAGATATCTCATGGTGGCTTACCGAAAGACAGAACAACATTAGTATCAGGAACTTCAGGGAGCGCCAAAACGGTTTTTGCCGTCCAGTTCTTGGCCTCTGGGATTCAACAGGCAGACCAACACGGCGTTTTTGTTACTTTTGAGGAATCACCCCGGGATATCTGCCAAAACATGCTGGGATTCAATTGGAACATCCAAGAATGGGAAAAACAGGGTAAATGGGCCTTTGTGGACGCCTCACCTCAGGTCGGTGAAGAAACCATTGTGGCCGGAAAATTTGATCTTGGCGCCTTGCTGGCCAGAATTAAACACGCCGTCCAAAAAGTCAACGCCAGCCGTATCTCTTTGGATTCATTGGGCGCGATCTTCACTAAATTTAATGATTCCAACACGATTCGCCGGGAGCTTTTCCGAATTGCGACAGCCCTCAAAGCCATGGGGTTGACGGCCATCATGACGGCTGAAAGGACTCAAGAATACGGAGAAGTCTCCCGATTCGGAGTCGAAGAATTCGTGGCCGATAACGTTATCGTCCTGCGCAATGTGCTTGATGAAGAAAACCGCCGCCGCACCATGGAAGTGCTTAGGTTTAGAGGTACTTCTCATCAAAAGGGAGAAATGCCCTTCACCATCGTGCCGGGGCACGGCATTATCATGATCCCGCTTTCGGCGATTGAAATAAAGCAAACGTCATCCTCGACCCGGGTCACTTCCGGAAGCCCGGAATTAGACAGAATGTGCGGGGGGGCTTTTATCGCGATTCAATTCTCCTCGTATCCGGGGCCACCGGCACCGGTAAGACGTTGACCACCGCCCAGTTTATCCAGGGCGGCTATCAAATCGGGGATCGAACCCTTTTGTTCGCCTTTGAGGAAAGCCGGGAACAGATGTTCCGGAATGCCGGAGGTTGGGGGATTAACTTTGAAGAAATGGAACGAGCCAATATGCTTAAAGTGGTCTCGTTATATCCGGAAGTACTGGGGTTGGAAGACCATCTCATCACCATGCGGGAAGTTATCGATTCTTTTAAGCCCGGCCGGATTACGAGTTCAACGAGCAACATTTCCGGGATGTGCATTCAATCTGATGACAAACCAGAAATCACTCCAGGCAAATGCGTTCAGTTAAAAATACAGGACACGGGGGGCGGTATGGCCGCGGAAACCCTGTCCAGGGTGTTCGAGCCGTTCTTCACCACCAAATTCCAAGGCCGCGGGATGGGGTTGGCCGCCGCCTATGGGATTATCCGAAACCACGGAGGCTACATTTTGGCCGAGAGCCAAGAAGGCCGGGGCGCAACTTTTACCATCCACCTGCCGGCCACGGCCGATTAAAAGGAGACCTGTTCCAACGACAGAAAGAGCTCGCCCGCACCGAAACGGGGACAATCCTGATGGTCACGGCAAACCGGGATGTCCCGAAACCAGTCAGCGCCGTGCTGCAGCTTCTTGATTATGCGGCCCCGGACGCCTTATCTGATTTTATGTCCGATCTAAAGCTCTTCTAATAAGTTGATCCGTATCGCTTCTATTTAAAGGTTTCATCACAAATTCAAAAATCCCTAAAGCCTTAGCCTTTTCTTCCGATATCATCTCGCTAAATCCAGTACAAAGAATGACCGGCATATCCGGCCGGATCCTCAATATCTCTCTGGCCAGATCCACTCCCGTCATCTGGGGCATGGTGTAGTCGGTCATGACCAGGTCAAATTGATCCGGTTGAGCCTGAAAAACAGCCAGCGCCTCAACGCTGCTGAGTTTAGTGACCACCTGATACCCCAGTTGTTCCAACATCCTTTTACTCATGTCATTTAACGGTTCTTCATCATCGACGAAAAGAATCCGTTCGGTGCCGCCGGACACAGGTTCAGGCAGGCCGCCGGTTGTTTCCAACTCTTCATTAGCTCGGGGCAAATAGATATTGAAAGTAGCTCCCTGTCCAGGTTCACTATAGACCGCGATGGTTCCATTGAAGCGTTTAACGATTCCGTGGACCACGGCTAGCCCAAACCCACTCCCTTCCCCCACGGGCTTGGTCGTAAAATAGGGGTCGAAAATACGTTCCATAGTAGCCGGATCCATCCCGTGCCCGGTATCGGCGACTGTCAACTGTATATATGATCCCGGTTTCAGTTCCGGGTACCCGGCTATCGTTTCCGAATAAAAATCAACGGTTCTCAGCCCGATTTGCAGTATCCCGCCCTTCTCCCTCATCGCGTGGGCGGCATTGGTACAAAGGTTGACCAATATCTGATGAATCTGCGTTGGGTCGGCCAAGGCAAGTCCATCTTCGGCGGCAATTTTTTGCTGAATCTCAATGGTGCTGGGGAGGGATGCCCTGAGGAATTTGATCGCTTCTTTCATGACCGGAGCGATCTCAACCGGCACCAGGGTGTCTTGTTGGTTTCGCATCCGGCTGAAAATGAGAATCTGTTTCACCAAATCCCGCGCCCGATAGGCAGCTTTAATTACCTGGTCCAGATCTTGGGCCTGGGAATCCGTAATCAAATCGTCTTGGGCCATCTCGGTGTAACCGATGATAGTTGATAATATGTTATTAAAATCGTGAGCAATACCACCTGCCAGGGTGCCGATGGCTTCCATCTTTTGGGCTTGAACAAGCTGAAATTCCATTTTTTTCCTGGCATCTTCGGCCCGCCGCAGATTGGATATATCTTGCATGGATCCGGTTACCCGAATGGGCTGCCCGGCCTCGTCCTTTACAATTTCCCATAGGGCATGGCCATACCCGATGGTTCCGTCCCGCCGGAAAAAACGAAATTCAATATCACATGGTGCGTTACTTCTATGCCTGGGGTCCAACGCCGCTTTGACCCTTTCCAGATCATCAGGATGGATGGTTTGGATGAACATGGCATAGGTGGGATTGATCGAGTCGGGTTCATAGCCAAAGATTCGGTATACTTCGTCCGACCAATGGATTTCTCCGGCCGCAATGTCCCAATCCCAATGACCCACGTGGGCCATATAAGAGGCCCTGGTCAATCTGGCTTCGCTGTTCCTCAACGCCTCTTCGGCCCGCCGGCTATCCGTGATATCCTTGCAAATGCCGTAAACACCTACAATTTCGAGGCCAACCACAATAGGAATAATTGTGACATTAGCATCGAACCGGCTCCGGTCTTTCCTGATACCGGTAGCCTGGAATTTCTGCGGGTTACCATTTACGACTTTCTGAAAATGTACTTTTACTCTTTTCGTTTCCATTACAGTCAGAATATCAAAAAAACTCATTTGACCCAATTCTTCCGAGCGATACCCGGTGAGTTTTTCCATCCCGGCATTTACAGAGATGAACTTGCCCGTTAGATCAAATGAACATACTCCATCCGGATGATAATCAAAGAGTGAACGGTACCGTTGCTTACTCTCTACAAGAGACTTCTCCACCCCTTCCCGAGTTTTGATTTCATTAACCAGCCTTTCATTTGCCTGGTGTAACTCATCCATGCTTCTATTTAAGGTGTCAATTGACTCGATCAATGATTCATGGAACCTTCCCAAACTGGCGACCATAATCGAGCCCAGGAGTCCGACCCCAACGGTCACCATAATCCAGGAGG
>JADFYA010000260.1 GCA_015233285.1 Deltaproteobacteria bacterium
TAGCCTGACTCTAATCAGTTCAAAACAACGAACCGTTTCTGATGAATATAATCGTTCACCACACCTGAGGCAGACCTCAGCGCGAACCTTTACCAGAGCTGTATTCACTCCTCCCCGCAGGAGTTTTTCTACCTCTTTTTCCATCAACTTATTTCCACAACTGGGGCAATTTCCAAAAGGAATCATGATTTTTTCCTAAGCAAAAGTGGCCACCACCGTGTAAGACTCCATGCCGTTCCGCCCGGTCAAGATCAGGCGGCCGGAGCGCACCCAGGCATGGGCCTGCAGGTTCCGGCTTTGGTCTTTGGCCAGGCCCAGGTAAAGCGTGCAGGGGATCCGGCGGCGGCGGAGCATGACTCTGGCTGCCATGGCCTGGACCAGGCATTTGCACTCCCAGGGGAGATGCCGGCCCGCGGTGTCAATAGCCCTGGCAATACCCCGCAGCTCCGCTGGATTTTCTTGATCGACCTCTTCTGGAGATACGGCCATGTATCGTCCAAGATGCGGGGCAATCCACCGAAAAGGCAGCACCATTATCGCCAACCGGGCCAGTCCCAGCCAAAGTGACGCCTCCAGCAGGAGGAATTGCTCTGTCCGGCTCCAGACGGCGAATTTACGCACCCGCGGCAGCCACGATTTTGATAATCCCGTCGTCATTTATGTCTCGCAAAAAATTCGTCACGTCATGCCGGCAAACATCCTGGGTTACCTCGTACCGCTCCATCAATAGCTGGCATAAGGCCGCGACGGATATGGGCTCGGCCGTCAAACTCCAAATATCGCCGGCGATCGGATCCAGGGCATAATACTTCCCGGTGTCGATATTCATCATGACCACCTCCCCGTCCATATCCGCGGCCACAATATCGTCGCTCCTGGCGATGACCGTGTCCGGACCAATATCCACATTCTGAGTCATATTCAGCTCCTTCCTCTGGTTATTCTTTTCTGCTTAGGCCAGGCTATCTCCTGTTGTTCCTCTGTATTACTAACGTTTGATTTCTTGTTTTCTTGCGCATATTTTACAGTTAACGTATTAATTTTTTTCTATAGTAGACAATAGAGGTTGCTTCCGGTGATACTCAATGCCGAAGCCGGAACACGCATGGGGAAGAGTATCCAGAAGGTTATTGCATTTTCCGTTGGTTTGCAATATACCGCATAGCTGGAGCGTGGTCAACTCGTTTGGTAAGTCAGCCTGAAGAATAGGTCAGAGGATTAATGCTACTTAAGGATCTGTGTGGATGAAGGCAAACAGAACCATTTCCGGGCATCTGCGTAAGTTTTTCGCCCTGCTGCCATTCCTTTTCCGCGCCGTCGGGCTGGTCTGGGTCTCCGCCCGGAGGTAGACTATGGCCTGGGGCGGGCTGCTGCTGGTTCAGGGCCTGTTGCCGGCGATGGTGGTTTACTTGACCAGGATGATCATTGACCAACTAAGTGCAGCTCTCCACAAAGGGGGCGGTTGGACCGTCATGCAGCCGGCCTTAATCCCGGCCGCGGTGATGGCCGTGATCCTCCTGGTCAGCGAAATACTCCGGAGCCTGACCCAGTGGGTTCGGGCCACCCAGGCCGAATTGGTCCAAGATCACATCAGCGGGCTGATTCACGCCCAGGCCTTGTCCCTTGATCTGGCCTTCTACGAGACGGCCGGATACTATGACCGGCTTCACCGGGCCAGGGTGGACGCGATTAACCGCCCCGTATTGTTGCTGGAGAATCTGGGCAGCCTGGCCCAAAACGGGATTACCTTGCTGGCCATGGCGGCCGTGTTGATTTCCTACTCCGCCTGGGTGCCGCTGGTTCTGGTTATCAGCACCTTACCCGCCTTGGCCGTGGTGGCCCGCTATGCCGTCCGGTTCAATGATTGGCGGATCCGCAATACGGCAGATGAGCGCCGGGTCCGGTACTACGATCTGCTCATGACCATGCGGGATGCCGCGGCCGAGCTTCGTCTCTTTGATTTAGGGGGCTATTTTACGGGCAGCTTCAAAACTCTCCGCCAGAGGCTCCGGACCGAGCGGCTGGCCCTGACCCGGGATCAGATGGTGTCGGAATTCTGGGCCGGATCTGCCTCCCTGCTCATGATGGCCGCGGCCATGATGTGGAAGTTCCGCCGGGCCGCCGCGGGATTGGCCGGCTTAGGCGATATTGTTTTATTTTATCAGGTCTTCCAGCAGGGCCAGGGCCTGATGCGGACACTGCTGGGAAGCGTCGCCGATATATACCGTAACATTTTATTTTTAGAAGATTTATTTGAATTCCTATCCCTGCGGGCACAGGTGCTGGAGCCTGATCCCCCGACCACTCTGCCGTCTAAGTTTCAGGGGACCATCCGGTTTGAACAAGTCTCCTTCCGTTATCCAGAGTCTAACCATCCGGCTTTGGACAATTTTTCCTTAGAAATTCCCATCGGAGGCATTGTGGCCCTGGTGGGCGATAACGGCGCGGGCAAAAGCACGCTGATCAAGCTCCTGTGCCGCTTTTATGATCCGGATGCCGGCCGCATCACCGTCGGCGGGATCGACTTGAGAGAGGTGCCACCCGCCGACCTGTGGCGCCACATCACAGTCCTATTTCAAGAGCCGATGCACTACCACGCCTCCGCGGAACTAAATATCGCTTTGGGCGACCTGGCCGCGGCTTCCATCCCAGGCCGGATCGAGACGGCGGCCAGGGCCTCAGGGGCCCATAAACCCATCTCCCGGCTGCCCCAGGGCTACGAGACGGTCCTGAGCAAGTGGTTTGGCGGGGCGGAGTTGAGCGTGGGCGAGTGGCAGCGGCTGGCTTTGGCCCGGGCATTCCTACGGCAGGCGCCCATCGTGATCCTGGATGAGCCGACCAGTGCTATGGATTCCTGGGCGGAAGCCGACTGGCTGGCCCGTTTCCGGTCCCTGGTGGCCGGACGGACGGCCGTCATTATCACCCATCGCTTCACCACGGCCATGCAGGCTGATATCATCCATGTCATGGAAGCCGGGCGCATCATCGAAACGGGGACCCATGCGGAATTGGCGGCCGAAGACGGACGATACGGGCAGTCGTGGGCGGAACAGATGAGAGGAGTCCAAAAATGATCAACGAGTCGCTTGACCGAGCCTTATCCCGTTGGGGCGTGGAACTGCATTTTCTGTTGGCCTGTTGCCGGTTTTCGCCGTCAGATAGGGAAATCGAGACCATTAGAGACCTCAGCCGGGAGGTGGTTGATTGGGAACGATTCCTGGCCCTGGTCAGGCGCCATCGGGTTCATCCGGTGGTTTATCGAAACGTGTACAGGTATACTAGAGAATACGTTCCGGAACCGGTGGTTCAGACACTCAAAGCTCGTTTTCAAGAGAACCTGCTGGCTACCTTAAGGTTAAGCGCGGAACTGACCAGAGTCAGCCAGTTGCTTGAGAAAAGCGGCATTCCGGCGCTGTGCCTAAAGGGGCCCGTATTGTCTTTTCGGCTATTCGGCGATGTGGCCTGGCGGCATTATGGCGATGTGGATATTTTGATTGGTTTTGCTGAGCTGAATCAGGCCGATCAGATTCTTATGGCCGCCGGCTACCGGCAGGTGTCTCCGGGCTTTGATCTGGCAAAATTTACGCCCCGGGCCAGAAACCACGTCAGAATTAACAACAAACACTTAGAGTACAAACATCAAAAGCTTGGTACGATGATCGAGCTTCATTGGAATCCATTCCGGAATATGGCGCCAAGCTTGATGGCGGAAAACACCCGGAGATTTTTCGACGCATGTGTCTTCATCCCCGTCGGCGGCGTCCCGATTCGATCCTTAACCGACGAGGAAATGATGCTTCATCTATGTGAGCATGGGGCCGAACATGCCTGGTTCAGGCTGAAATGGCTGTGGGATATTTCGGAGCTTGTCGGCCGCCTGGAAGGAATCAATTGGAAAACCTTGATGGACACTGCCGCGGCTCGCGATCTATCACGGAGCGTGACTATGAGTTTATGGCTGGCTCACCGTCTCTTCGGTTCCTGCATGCCCCAGCCGGTGGCCTCGACATTCAAACGGGATCCCTTCTTGCCGGAACTGATGGATTTTTTCATCCAGGCCATGGATAAACCGGAAGCGGCATTTACTGTAAGAGGCTCCTGGAACGAGGTCTGGTTGACTTTTAACAGGATGCGGCTAAAGCGGAATCCTCAAAGCAAGTGGGCCTTATTTAAGGGGTTATGGTTTCAGATCCGTGACTTTAGGGACTTCTCTTTGCCGGACGGACTCTTTCCCATCTATCCCCTGCTACGTCCTTTTTTATGGTTCAAACGGTACCATCTTTCGCGGAATGTCAGTCACAAGACAAAGGACGTCAGACGATGAAGGCTTCCAGGGTGAACCTTTTTGATATCGATGTGGACGCCCTTACGATGAATTCATTGCTGGATCGCATTGAAGAGATGATCCATGCTCCAGGTTGTGCGGCAGCCTATTATGTCAATGCTCATTCCGTCCGATTAGCAGCCTCCGATCCAATCGTTAGTCAAACCCTGCGGCGGAGTGACATTGTTTATGCAGATGGCGCCTCCATTCTTCTGGCCGCCCGTTTGTTGGGGGCTTCTCTTCCGGAAAAGCTCACGACGACTGATGTCTGGATCGAAGCCTGCCGATTTGCCGAAAGGAAGGGATACAGTTTTTTCCTGCTGGGCGGCGAACCGGGGCTGGCCGAACTGGCCAAACAAAAGACTCTGGAAAAATACCCCGGCCTGAATATCGTCGGGACACATCACGGCTACTTCGGCTCCCAGGATGACCAGGTCATTACATCCATCAACGCGGCGCACCCCGATATCCTTTGGGTCGGCATGGGAGATCCGCTCCAGTTGCTGTGGGCCGAAAGTGTTCGCAAACGGCTTGATGCCGGCATAGTCATTACGTGTGGCGGGCTCTTCAAGTTCGTCTCGGGTGTTGTCAGACGGGCTCCGGACTTCATCCACCGAAACGGCTTTGAGTGGGTCTACAGAATAGCGCAGGAACCATTCTTGTGGCGACGCTACGCCGTGGATCTCCCGCGGCTCGTTCTGCGCATACTGGCGGTGAAAGCACTGGGAAAAAAATCGGAAAATTGTTCAAAGCAATAATTAGAATTGCTGAGATGTTCCAAAAGAAATTGACCCGCCAGGCGATACGATGTATAATAAAAAAATTAGTCTTAAAGGCTGAGGCCCTTTGTATTTGGCCGGGTATGACGTGATTTTTTTAACTAAATATTGAATTAACCCGGCCCTCCGGTCAAGGCGACCAGGACTTAGGACGGACATGATACCACATGCACAAGTGAACATCCTAATTACGGTTGATGGTTCAGATCAATCATTTGAAGTTGTCCGGTATGTGGGGCGGATCATCCCGCCGGGACGGGCCGGATTTACTCTGCTGCACATTGCCCACGAGAT
>JADFYA010000261.1:0-4828 GCA_015233285.1 Deltaproteobacteria bacterium
TAGCGCGGGGCCTTGGCCCAGGAATATTTCTGACTTTCTTGTCCGGTGGCATAGGGCCGCGTGTCACTATCAAAGGGGTGTTGGCCACCCGGCTGGTCATAAAACCAGGAATGGGAGACATGTTCGGTGATGTTTTCCGGATTCAGGTCCATGATCAAGTCTCCCTGGGCGAAACCCGCGGCTCCCAGATCATTTGCCGCCTTGCCGGTCGTGGCAGCCGCGCACCGGATTGATTCAAAGAGTCCAAAACTGATAAAATTACCGTGGCCTTGTCCAATTTTATCCAGACCGATCTGCCTGGCGAATCTGATGTAGAAACCCAATTCACCGTCTCGATGGGATTTTTTTTCTTCCAGCCAATTGTCGAGATCAGAGGCGCTTTTCACCTGGAACCACCGTTCCAGGGAGCAACCCAGGATGCGCTGTTCGTACCAGTCTTTGAATCTCTTCAGCAAATAGCGGCATTGCAGTAACTCGCCGGAACTGGGCGCGGACGTTACACCTCCGGGAACCATGTACGAAGAATGCGGCCATTGGCCCCCGATAATAGCGATAATTTCGATAATTTTTTTTGTATGTTCAATTGTTTGGATAACCGTTTCACCTTTGAACGGGGTGTATCGCCGGACGGCCTCCTCAAACAATGGTTCGCCTTTATACCTGGGGTTAACGAAGTCGGGAGTGAAAAACAAGAACCCATGCCGCATGTCGCTTTGGATTTTTTCCACCATCAAGGCCAGGTTGTGGAGCCGGATAGCTTCCGGGGGGGCCACAACGTCGGAAATCATTTCCAGGGCCTGAGCCGCGGCCATGAGATGGGCCGTACCACAGATGCCGCAGATGCGGGGCGTAATGACCAGTCCGTCAAGGGGACCCCGGCCGATGAGGATGTTCTCAAAACCCCGGTACATGATTCCGGAACACCAGGCATCGGTAACAATACCGTCGGTTATGTCCAGACGGACTTCCAGGTCGCCTTCAACGCGATTCATCGGGAGTTGCACAGTCTTCTTTTGGGGCATCCTAGACTCCATACCATCAGACTACGGTTTTTCTTTGTTTCAGCCTTTGCGGCGCCGCTGCCGCGGCCAAACCTTTGTAGGCCATGTAATGGGCCCGGTCAATGCCGTCAGGTAACTCCAGTGGGATCCCTTCAATGTTGCGGGTCTCGAAGAAAGGGTAGGGCTGCGGAAAATCCGGCTGCGTACAACCGAAACAAGGTACGCCGACCCGGGTCTTGGAGTTACGCTTGTTCCAGAGCGTTTTGTTGCACGGCCCATAAGCCAACGGTCCATGGCAGCCCAGATGGAAAAAGAGGCAACCTCTCTCGCCAAACCCTTCCTCTTCCACTCGATACTCATGGTATTCATTTCTGGTGCAGCCCTGGTGAACCAGCATCCCATACCACTCGACTGGAGAATTATTCTTAGTTAAAGGAATTGATTTTTCAGATCCAATGGCCATGATCACGGCGGCCAGGACATCTGGATGGCAAGGGCACCCGGGGAGGTTGATGACCGGTAAGCCACCGGCTGCATGGAAATCCTGACCCAGAAAGCCACCTTTTTGCCGTTTGAAAAATTGCAGTCCGGTCCCTTCCACCTCCCCGACTCCCCCCACCCCCCCAAAGCTGGCGCATGTTCCCACGGCAATGACGAACTGGGCGCGCTTAGCCAGATTGGCCACTAAATCCTTTTTCGGCTTCCCCTGGAAAGTATCATACATCCCTGTCCCGCTGGGTCCCCGAATGACCGCTCCCTCCACGCACAGGATATCCAGAGATTGTTCACCAGAGACAATTCGATCTACCAGTGCCTGGTGATAGAGATGGGTACCGTCGGAAAGTGACGGATGCCAGAGAAGTTCAATGTTCATTATGTCAAATAGCTCAATCATATCAGGAGACTCAGCGTTAAGGAAAGATATCGTGTCTCCTCCGCACCCACCGCAGTGTATCCAATAAAGTGATTTTGTCATGTATTCACCGAGTTGTTTGTTGCGGGTTACCGGTTACTTGTTGCTCGTTGCTGAGCCAGGAATTCTATAACCTGACCGGGGCTGTGGTACTTAGTCTCTCTGCCGAGCACGGACAAAAGGTCATTAACCTCTTCTTTCAGCTCGACCATTCGTTTTTCTCTCGATGTGGCGTCGGAGATCATGATCTCGAGGCGTCTTTTAGACTCCGAGACTTCGGCCAACATTTTTTTAGACTTGTCTCGTTCTGCTTCGGCTGTCTCCCGTGCTTTCCCGGCTATTTCCAAGGTTGCGATCAGGTCTTGTCCTCGTTGCAGGAGTTCTTCTTCAGCGCGTTTTCTCTCAGCCACCTCTTTGCCTAACAGGTCGTTGGCCTGTTTGAGTTCATACGTCCGTTCCTCCACTCTTGTTTCCAACTCTTCTTTGGCCAGATTAAGGGCTTCCTGGCTTTGCCGAAGTTCGTCTTCCACCCTTTGCCTTACCAGGATTTCACTTTTGAGGTTTTCGTTGGTTGTTTCTATCGACCTGATTTGGCGTTTCAACATATGGACGATTTTAGCCGAAAGAATTAGGAACACCACTGCCGCAATGAGGGAAACGAGCAGCATTGTCTTTAGCGCCTGAGTCAGGGCTTTTTCAGCCTTGACGGCGGTCCGGCCGGCAAACGCCTCGACCCGAGAGACCAGGTCCGTTCGGATGGATCTGAAGACATCAAAGTGATCGGCGACCTGGTTTAAGAAGGCCAATCGGCTGTCGCGCAGGACTAGTCGATCATTGCATAAGGTGTACAGGCCATTCTTGCCGGGAATAATCGTTTGATGCGTATCATCAAATCTATACCCTTCGCCGAACAAAGACTCCTCCAGGTTATCGAGGTTGGCTCGACTTAAGTCATTGGGTGATAGTTTACTTTCCTCCAGATCGTTAATCCCGCGCCGGAGCCGGTCGAGAGTGGATTTCAGCCGATTATCCTTAAGGTCGACCAATGCGTCAACGCTGTCTTCACCCACTAGACGTTCGCAAAGCCAGGCCAGGTCGGAAAGCTCGGTTTTAACTGTGACTATGGCCATATTGCCGCCAAATTGTGATATTAGATTATACGCCGAGATGTCACCCGGTTGACCGGGAGCTTCACGATACTGTCGAATTTTCAGGGCCCGGCGTAGCCGTTCTCGTCCCTCAATTTTAATCACAGTTGAGCGCATCGCCTCCAGGTTTGATCTAACAAGCCGGCTTACCTTAGGAAAGATGGTCATAGCCCCGGCATTTGTTTCACTCCAGGCCACACACTTCCGGCGAACGTCCTTAAAGACGGTTAATTGGTTCTGTAGGAGCGATATATCGTGTTGGATCTCGGAATCTCCCGCGGTATCACTATTGCCCATGTCAATGACGACGGACAGTTTGTCCAGCCAGTTTGGGTCGGCGCTCTTGGTGTCTTTCCGGCCGAGCAAGGAGCCCAGATCGCTTTGCCCCTGGATCAAGGTCGTATCCAAAGAAGTTATCATCCTGGTCATGCTTACCTGAAACGACAGCAATTGTTCTCGGTCGGAATGGATCCTGGATATCGCCCAGTACAGTATCCCGAGCATGATCATACCGACGCTGAAACCCAGCAGGGTGACCATCCAAACCAATTTGGTGGGATTACTGCCCGTTGCCTTAACCGTCGGGTCACTCATGGGAACTCCTTCACGGTCTGGTGCGTAGCTCTTCCCATTTGAACGGGGCAACCTTTCCTTGGCGCAAAATAGTGGGCCAAACGCGGTGGCAGGCCTGATGTTCTTCCGGCCCCAGACGTAATTTTTCTCCCAGGCCGATGTCGAATTCACCAAATTTTTCCAAGGAATCTATGACACTCTCACGGGTTATGGGTCCCTCTATTCTTTCCAAGGCCCGGCTTAAGATGCGGGTGGCGATATATCCTTCCATAGAACCAAAGCTCGGGGAAGCCTCCGGTGCATAGGTCCGGATGGCCTTGCGGTAAGAAACCATGAGGGGCAGGTCTGCGTCAAAATGGGGTGTCACCTGAGTTATGATCACGCCATCACCCGCGTGGCCCATTCCTGGTTTTATGACCAGCCGGGTGGCCAACACCCCTTTGATAGTGACACGCGGCCCTATGCCACCGGACAAGAAAGTCAGAAATATTCCTGGGCCAAGGCCCCGCGCTATAACAACCTCCCGGCGGAGACCGGACCACTCTCCGAAGCAATTATTTCGGGTGACCCGCTCGTTAAGAGCCTTATGCAGCGCGACGGCCCCAGTGTGATGTTGCGGGAACTGGCCCGGTTGATCCGGTCGGCCGAATTGATCGCCGGGATGGAGCTATGCCTGATGCGCACCCCCGAGGATGCAGTTTTTTATCAGCCGCCTGGGCCGATACCTGACGGCAGAGGATTTGGGCTATTGGACGCCACCCGGGGCGGGCTTAGTCATTGGGTGACCATAGAAGACGAAAAAATCAAACGGTACCAGATTATTACACCGACAGCCTGGAATGCCTCACCCCGGGACACCGACGGCACCAGAGGCCCCTGCGAAGAAGCCTTGATTGGAACAAAGGTTCAAGATCTTTCGAATCCGGTGGAAGTTGGCCACGTGATCAGATCATTTGATGCCTGCCTCTTTTGCACCGTACATGTGATGGATCTCTCGTGAAACTCCTGTTACGGGTAAAATAAAGGCCGACATGCAAGAAAATGACGCCGCGATACTGTTGAATTAAGAATGCGACGTTAAGATTTCTCGCTTCGCTCGAAATGACAGGGAGGTGGACCATCTGGAATAACGATGTAAATTTGCCATTCCGAATAAACGCTTTCCACTTTGTCATTCCGAACGAATGTGAGGA
>JADFYA010000261.1:4929-5366 GCA_015233285.1 Deltaproteobacteria bacterium
CCCCGAAGTCAGAGCACCGGAGTCAGGTCCCGTCACCTTGGACTGGTTACCGCGATGCCGACGCGGTTGGACGGATGGAGAGACTCGTGAAAGAAAGAAGTCCTTCAGAGATATTAGAGGAAAATGCCCTGTTGCGGGAAGAAGTCCGGGTGGCCCGCCGAGCGTCGGAAATCACCGCCAAATTAGTCGTCGAACAATTTGTTAAAACAGAGAAGATCCTTAGCCGATTTGAAGAGACGGCCGCCAACGAAAAGGAACTGCGGCAAAAATTAGCCGAGAAGTTATATGAAGCCGAAATTCGTGAACAGGAGTTGGCCCGCGAAAGAAAACGGCTTGAAGAGATGCAGATTGCGGCTATCAATATGATGGAAGACATGGCCCAGGCCCAAAAAGCAGCGGAAATCGCCAATCGGGCCAAGAGTGAGTTTGTAGCCAAT
>JADFYA010000262.1 GCA_015233285.1 Deltaproteobacteria bacterium
GGCGGCGGGGTTGCTGGTTGTTTCCGATGAACTGTCCAGCCTGAAGTGGAAGCATGGCTTTCGGGACCCGGTTTTTAAAGAAGCGGCTGTGACCGGCTTTAGGAGCATTGCCGAGGTGGCGTCCATCATCTAACTGATTCCGCCTCGTGGCAATGGTTGGCGAACCCGGATAGTTTCGCCTGTCGTCGGTCCCCGGAGAGATGGTTTGCTAATGATGGTGTATTAATCTCCGTTTGGGAGCAACAAAAAGTAATCTCAAGGCCAGGTTTCCGGCCTGCACCCGGTGGCCTGCCCGGCTGGTGGACAAGAACTGATTCCCATGGACCCAAGAGAGCGGATAGAAGAACTTAGACGGCAAATCAACTATCATAATTATCGTTACCATGCGGCAGATGATCCGGCCATCCCTGATGATCAGTATGATCTTCTATTTAATGAACTAGTTCGGCTTGAAGCTGCGTTACCTCACCTGATTACCCCGGATTCCCCCACCCAACGGGTTGGCGCTCCTCCGTTAGACAAATTCGGCACTATCATCCATACGATCCCCATGCTCAGCCTGGAAAACGCCTTCGATCCTCACGAGGTGGTGGAGTTCGACGCTCGGATCAAGCGGTATCTGAAGGACGACAATCCGGTGGAATACGTGGTGGAGCCCAAGATGGACGGGTTGGCTATCGAATTGATCTACGACCATGGGCGGTTGGTGACCGGGTCCACCAGGGGGGACGGGCAGACTGGGGAAGATATCAGCCTGAACGTTAAAACGATCAAGACTGTGCCGCTGATTTTGCTCGATACCGGCTTTAGGCCCGTCCCGGCTAAGTTGGAGGTCCGGGGCGAGGTGTTTATGGCCGGCCAGGCCTTCAAAGAACTTAATCGCAGCCGGTTAGAGGCGGGAGAAACACCTTTTGCCAATCCCCGGAATGCCGCGGCCGGTTCCTTGAGACAGTTGGATTCGCGGATTACCGCTGCCCGTCCCCTGGAATGTTTCTTTTATGGCCTGGGTGAAGTTATCGGCCGAACCTTTGAGACGCACTGGGAGATACTCCAGACTCTTCCCCACTGGGGTCTGCGGACTAATCCTCTGGCCCGACGGGCATCCGGGATTGATGGTGTTTTGGCATCGATCACCTGGATAGAATCGGAGCGAGACCATTTACCCTACGACATCGACGGCCTGGTGGTCAAGGTTAATAGCCTGGAACTGCAAGCCCGATTGGGCGTCAAGAGCCGCTCTCCCAGATGGGCCGTGGCCTATAAATTTAAACCCACCCAGGCCTTGACCAGCGTAAAGGACATCCATGTCCAGGTTGGCCGTACCGGGGCCCTAACGCCGGTGGCCATCTTGGAACCGGTTAATGTGGGCGGAGTCACCGTCAGCCGGGCGACCCTTCATAATGCCGATGAGATAGAGAAAAAGGATGTCCGGGTAGGGGATACCGTCCTGGTCCAGCGGGCCGGAGATGTTATCCCGGAAGTGGTCATGGTCGTTAGCGAAGAGCGGACCGGAGTGGAACAACCATTTGTCATGCCCGGCCTGTGCCCCGTCTGCGGGAGCCGGGTGGTCCGGCCGGAAGGAGAGGCGGTGACCAGGTGTTTGAATATTGATTGTCCGGCCAAGGTCAAGGAGTCGATAAAGCATTTTGTTTCCCGCCGGGCCATGGATATCGACGGTCTGGGTGATAAAATCATTGACCGCTTGGTGGATTTGGGACTGGTCACCCGGCCGTCGGATCTCTATTTTCTTAAACCTGGTGATTTAAGCCGGCTGGACAGGTTTGCCGAAAAGTCGGAGGCCAATGCCCTGGCCTCGATTGACCGGAGCCGCCGGGTGACCCTGGACCGGTTGTTGTTCGCTTTGGGCATTCGTTTTGTGGGCGAGCATTTATCCAAGGTCCTGGCCCGGGAATTTGGCTCGATTGAAAGCATCCGGGTCGCGTCCAAGGAATCTCTGGAGACTATTGACGAGATCGGACCTCAGTCGGCCGGCTCGGTCGTCGATTTTTTTTCTAGTGAAGAGAATAATCGGGAGGTTGACCGGTTGCTGGGCGCGGGAGTAACCGTTTTGGACAGCCCCCAGCCGGCGAATAGGGCCGCCCTGTTGGAAGGTAAGACTTTTTTGTTTACCGGCGGGCTGCAAACCATGTCTCGGGAAGAGGCCAAGAAGTTGGTCGATGAACTGGGCGGGCGGGTCGTTTCGGCGGTGAGCAAAAAGACTGATTATGTGGTGGCCGGGGCCGACCCCGGCTCCAAGTTGACCAAGGCCCGAGAGCTTGGCCTGACGATATTGGATGAGAAACAGTTTTTGTCACTTGTTCAACGAGATAACGGCACCGTCTAATCAGCCGTCCGGCTTTTGTGCGCTGCGTCGGAATAAACTGCCGGGGATCTTCGGAGGTAAAAGATATGGCCACCACCAGAGCCAACGCGACTGTCAAAGGAAGGGTCCAGGGGGTGTTTTTCCGGGCCACGACCAGCCAGGAAGCTTTTCGGCTGGGAGTCACCGGGTGGGTCAGGAACCTGAACAATGGCGACGTGGAAGCGGTGATCGAAGGTGAAATCAAGGCGGTGGAAGCCCTGGTCGCCTGGCTCCATCGCGGCCCGTCCCGAGCCCAGGTCACCGAGGTCAAAGTTGATTGGTCCGCCGCAACCGGAGAATTTAAGAATTTTAATACCCGGTACTGACAGGCGGCTGGACGAATATTTCGGCGTCGGAAGCCCGGATATATAAAGGTGTCAAGGCGTCGAGATCATGATTTCGGCCTGAGGTCAACTCGTCCAGGCCCAGAAAAGCCGTTTTGGCCGGGCTGAGATAATTCAACCCCGGTGGAGCCATAATGGCCAGGCTACCCCGGTGGTCTAAAATTCGTTGCCGGTAGAGGCTCGGTCCGTCTCCGGCAAAGATAACCGGCTCTGGGGGAAGGGTATCCAGAAAAGCTTCAAGCGTGACGCACACCTCGGGCCGGACTTTGACCACCGGGCCGGTGTCCCGGCATTGATATAGGCCGGTAAAAACTTGTTTTTTCTTGGCGTCCAGGACAGGACAGATAAGATGCCGGCAGCCAAAGAAATTGGCGGCCAGGACATCGAGCGTCGATACTCCGACTAGAGGCATCCCCGTGGCCAGAGCCAAACCCTTGGCCGCGGCCATGCCGATCCTTAAGCCGGTGAAGCTTCCCGGACCGCGGGTAACGGCCAATCCGTCCAGGTCGGCCAACCTCAACCTCGTTTCAGTCAGCAGTCGGTCAATGGCCAGATGAAGCCGTTTGGAATGAGTCTCCGGGACGTTCAGGAGACGCTCGCCCAAAAGCCTTTCTCCATCCACAATTGCCACACTACCGGCCATAGTGGCCGTATCAATTCCCAGTATTTTCATAGATTCGGTTTCGAGTTGCAGGTTTCGGGTTTCGAGTTACGGGTTGGCCGGTTGCGCGTTCAGGGCAACCCTAGGCCGGTCTGATATCGTCCTCAAATGGTGAGTTATGCCCATCCTGGGCGGCCGGCTCCAAGTACCAAAGGATGAATATGATCAAATCGGATCATCCTGAAAATTTAAATCTGTTTTCGCTAATGACCTTGCAGGGTCAGGTAGAACGGGTGACCTATGTTAATGATGAGACAAATTATACCGTGCTCAAGCTCAAGGTGAAAGGGGCGCGGGATCTGGTCACGGTGGTCGGTTCTCTGGCCGCGGTCACTCCAGGGGAGATACTACAACTAACCGGCACCTGGAGTCAACATCCCAAATTCGGGGAACAGTTCAACGTTAAAGATTACCGCTCCATCGTGCCGGCTGAGGCCGGGGGGATTGAAAAATATTTGGGCTCGGGATTGGTCAAGGGGATCGGGCCGGTTATGGCTAAGCGGATCGTGGCTGTTTTTGGGGCGGACACTCTAAAAATTATCGAGGAATCACCGGAAAAGTTGTTTAGTGTGGCCGGGATCGGGCGGAAACGGGTGGGCCTGATCAGTCAGGCCTGGCAAGAGCAAAAAGAAATCCGGGAGGTGATGATTTTTCTACAAGGGCATGGGGTAAGCACGGTCTACGCAGTCAGGATTTTTAAACGCTACGGGCGGGAAGCGGTTGATGTCGTAACTGAAAATCCTTACCGGCTGGCCGAAGACATTTTTGGCATCGGGTTTATCACCGCGGACAAGATCGCGGCCAACATGGGCATACCCAAGGATTCCCCAGCCCGGTGCCAGGCCGGCCTATTGTATGTGCTTAAGGAACGGGGCGACGACGGCCATGTCTACTATCCGGAAGATCAACTGCTGGAGGAGACCCGTGATCTTCTTGACATCCCTTTGGAAAGATTAGCAGAAGCCCTTTCGGCCCGGCTGGCCGCGGGGGATGTGGCGGCAGAAGAAAAAATTGTTCCTCAAGTTCATGACGGCCGCCCTTTCGGCCGGCCCATTTACCTGGCCAAGCTCTATGCCGCAGAACGGAATGCCGCGTCCAGATTATCTGATTTGGGTTATTATCCTTCCGGGGCGGGCCGGATAGACGCCGAGGCGGCCCTGGCCTGGGTGGCCCGGGAGATGGGTCTGACTCTGGCCCCGAAGCAGGCCGAGGCGGTCAAAGCGGCTCTAAACAGGAAGGTGATGGTCATTACCGGCGGGCCGGGTACGGGTAAGACAACCATTGTAAAGGCGATCTTAAGAGTTTTTGAAAGCGGCGGCTGTAGTGTGCTTCTGGCCGCACCCACCGGCCGGGCGGCTAAGCGTTTGGCCGAGTCGTGCGGGTGTCCGGCCAAGACCATTCATCGGTTGCTGGAATTTAGTCCTAAAGATCGTCAATTCAAAAAAAATGAAGAGCACCCTTTGAATGCCGATGTGATCATTGTGGACGAAGCCTCCATGATCGATATTGCTCTGATGAACTCTCTGGTGCGGGCCATTCCTCTGTCGAGTTCCATAATTCTGGTCGGCGATGTGGACCAACTGCCGTCTGTGGGCCCTGGTAACGTGCTAAAGGATGTCATTTATTCTCACCGGTTTCCCGTAGTCAGGTTGAACCAAATCTTTCGCCAGGCAGAATCCAGCTTGATCGTAGTCAACGCCCATCTCATTAACCGCGGAGAATTTCCCATAATTGACGTTCCCGAAGGGAAACTGACCGATTTTTACTTTATTGAGCAGGAAGACCCGGCCAAGGTTATTTCCACCATATTGAAATTGCTCATGGAGCGGATCCCTCAGCGCTTCGGGTTCGATCCGGTGGAAGATGTCCAGGTCCTCACTCCGATGCACAAGGGTCTCATCGGGGCCGGAAACTTGAATCAGACTATTCAGACGGCCTTGAACCCCCAGGGGGATCAGGTTGTTCGGGGAGGGCGGGTTTACCGGGTGGGGG
>JADFYA010000263.1 GCA_015233285.1 Deltaproteobacteria bacterium
CGCCAACCAGTTTTTTCGTCTGATCAACAACCTGGACGACCTCATCCTGGGCCCGATCCGAACCGAATGATATTTCTCCAATGCGAAGAACAGGCAGGCTGACTTCGAGTATTTCTCTGGTTAACTGGTTTGTAGCTTTCCATTTAGCCGACGTTTCTGAAACAACGGGTTTCCCGTAGCTTGATAAAAAGTAATCGGCCACCGCCAGATCACTGTCCAGCTTCTTTTTTAGGAATTCATTTTGGACGTGGCACATATCCAAAATCCCTTGTATGATTCTAATGACTTCCTTTTCTATCATCGTGTTGGTCTCCTGGTCCCGGCCTTCCTTAACCCGAAAGTAACGGCTCAAAGTAGATGATCCGCTCAAATTAGCAGTGCTGGTTTCGGTATTGTTAATGAAAAGGCTGACCGTTTCCTTATCGGTCTTTGCCAGATAGGCCAGATCATTCGAGGCTTTTTGTTGGAGGCTGGTCGCAGACAGTGACGACACATCGGTAATTAAAGACCGCAGTTGGGCCAGAGTGAACAGGGCTACCGAAAGAGCTGAAATCAAGACCAGGGTCGTGAAGGCAAATTTTAGTTTGGTGGTTAGTTTCATCAGTTATCCTTTATGCGAACCGAGGCAGCCTATCATTTTAGTCAGATATTTAAAGTGAAAAAATAACATCAGGTGACGTCTAATCCACGGATAGACAGCAGACAAGCCGAAGTTTACCGCTGGTTGAAAGTCAACAATAGATGTTTACATAAAAATTATATTTTAACACCTGCTATAAATCATTTATTTTAAGGTCAACATGGGTCGAGCCTCATCCTGTCGGGCATATAACATATAGAAGACCTTTTTAATCCTAAATAACTCAAAACGTATCGGTAGTCAAGCGCTTTTTTTGAGACAAGCTGCCGTCAGCTTTCAACACTCATAAAATGGCCGCGGCGTCAGACTAACCACGCTGAATGACAAAGAAAATTAAGTAAGTTAAGAGATCAGCCTCCCATCTTATCACGATAATTACTAAATAAAATAATAATTATCAACATGCCCACCACCGAGTCGCACCAGCCTGGATACTGACCGAAATTACCACGTTATTTAAATATGTTGCAGTCAATATAACACATGGCACAAATATTGCTATAGCAACCATAAGTCAGCAATTTGATCATCGCGACATCTGCGTCCGGTGATTCTCTATAAGAATAATTGAAGGGCGTCCGGGGGAGGCAACACCATCACAGGTTGATCTATTTCATCCAGAGGGGAGACGGCATGATGAGGATTATGGTCATCGACGATGAATTAATGATCCGCGAAGTTCTATTTGAATATTTTACCGGGTTGGGGCATCACGTGGTGACTGCCGACGACGGATGCCGGGCCCTCTCCCTGTATGGTCGGTTACATGCGGAAGGCGAGAAGATTGATCTGGTCATGACTGATAAAAACATGCCGGAACTCGATGGGATAAGTTTTATGCGGCAGATTCGGGACAAGCACCAGTACCACGGGCCGGCCATCTTGATGACCGCGGACAGGAATGAAGAGGATAAGAGGAATTTCTTATGTCTGGGAGGCAAAATGGTGTATCTGGAAAAGCCTTTTTCGCTTTCCCGGTTAGGTGGGCTGCTGGATGAAGTCTCTCAGGAGAACGGCCAGCTTGACCGGCTCAGCCACGGGGCAACTGGGTCGGGAGGCTCAGATCGGGTCTAATTCGCCTGACATGATTTGTCCAGCTTTGCCTGTAAGCCGCCGGCCCGGCTTATCGGACGAAAACGACACCAGCCCTTTAAATCATACATTATCGTAGGATAAACTGAGTAACCTTTGATGAATGTTGTCAAAGCCGCCATTTGACATCACCAGCAGGACGTCGTTGGGTTTGGAATTAACCTTCAGGAAGTCGATAATCTGCTCCGTATCCTGAAAACAATAGGCCGATAGATTCCGCCGCCTCAAATCATCCACCAGCCTGGCCGACGAAAATCGCTCAGCCGCGGGGACCTTCTCCAAATCCGGCGGGACCCGGACCAGAATCAAATTGGCCTGATCAAAAGCCTCGGCATAATCATCTTGGAAAACATTTCGCCGGCTGGTATTGGTCCGAGGTTCGAATATGGCCACCAGTCTTTGACCGGGACGATCCGTTTTAATGGCTAACAGGGTTTCTTTCACCGCAGTGGGATGATGGGCAAAATCATCGATGACCACCCGGCCGTCCTTTTCCCCTCTCACGTCTTGCCGTCGATGAACTCCGGCAAAGGCGGCCAGGCCCTGACGAACTTGATCAGCCGAAAGCCCCACCCGCATGGCCACTGCCGCCGCCGCCAGGGCATTCAGAATATTGTGCCTCCCCGGCAAAGGTGTGCTGAGTGGAATCGCCCGACCATTCAGGCCCATCGTGAATTCCGCTCCACCAGGCCGAAAAACCGTCTCCTTGGCCCGGATATCCGCGCTTCCATCCAGGCCATAAGTCACCACTCGGGCCGTGGAGTTCCGGGCGGTCTTCCGGGCCAACTCACAGCCGTTCCAGACGAACAGAGCCCCCTGCGGATCAATGATTTTGACCAGGGCATCGAATGAACCGACCACATGATCCAGATCCCGGTAAATATCGGCATGGTCGAACTCGATCCCGGTCAAAATGGCCATATGGGGCCGGTAATGTAAAAACTTCGGTCCTTTGTCGAAAAAGGCCGTATCGTATTCATCACCCTCCACAACGAAATAGCGTCCGGTCCCCACGTGACAATTGGCTGCAAAATTCTTGGCGATTCCACCCAACATGAAACCTGGGTCCCATCCCGCGGAAGTCAGCAACCAGGCCAATAAACACGAAGTGGTTGTCTTGCCGTGAGTCCCGGTGACCACCAGCGGCAGCCGATCCTTAAGAAAAAAGTGGGCTAAAGTCTGGGGAAATGACAGATACGGAATCCCCCGTGTGACCAGGGCGACCGCCTCCGGGTTGTCCCGCCGGATAACATTCCCCACGACGACCAGGTCTGGATTATGATTCAGGTTCTCCGGCCGATATCCCATCATGATCTCAATGCCTAAAGAAGCCAGGAAATCACTCATCGGAGGGTAGACGTTTTGATCCGACCCGGTCACAGTGTAACCGCTTTCCGTAAGCATCCCGGCCAGAGAGGCCATGCCGGTGCCGCAAACACCCATCAGATGGATGGTGGAAATCTGATCAGGAATGGTATTCAATAAATTACTCCTTGGAAATTTTTTTGGAGCGTCCCGTCTGGAACGCCTTGGGGCCCAAAAGCTCTACGGCCAGGTCATGCAAGATGGGACGAAATGACCGAATCAATATATTGTCCCGGCCCAGGTGGACCCGGTTGGTCAATAAAATAACCGTGAATCCCGAGTCGATATCCATCCAAAAAGAGGTGCCGGTAAAACCCAAATGGCCCACCGCGTGTTGGGGGAAATACTTGCCGCTACTGGAACCGGTGGCCGAAGGAGTATCAAACCCCAGGGCAAAGGTAGACTCTGGAACAATATTTTGCCTGGCCGTAAACAAGCGGACCACATCCCGATGAAACGGCCCGCCGTTGGCCTCGTGAACCGCCCGCCACAATGATCTTAGGATAGAGTAGACTTCGGCGGCTGTGGAAAAAAGCCCGGCCTGCCCGGATACTCCTCCCGCGGCAAAAGTGTTCTCGTCGTGGACCTCACCCACCAACATCCTGCCCCGCCAGGGACATTCCTCGGTCGCAGCAAATCTGAGTGCGCCAGATGCCGGTCGGTCCGGCTCATTGACCGGCCGAAAAAAAGTGGAGGTCAGTCCCAAGGGTCCATAAACCGTCTCGGCCAGAAAAACATACAGCGACACCCCGGTGACCGTTTCAATGACCCAGTCCAACAGAATATATCCGAGATCGCTATATAACCGTCCTTTTCCCGGGGGGTAGACCAGACCTTCCTGCCAGGCCAGTCGTCTGATGGCCGCTTTAGGCTGATTCCCAGCCAGGTTGGCGACCATTCGGTAATACGGGCGATGGTCGGGTAATCCCGCTGAATGACATAGAAGCAGGCGTAGGGAAATGTCCGCTTTGTCCCCGGCTTGACCAATGATGTCCCCCAACCGGGTATCCAAGGACAATCGGCCCGTCTCGATCAATTTCATCATGGCCGCGGCCGTGGCTAAGGCTTTGGTCAACGAGGCCAGGTCGAAAATAGTGTTGAGATCAATCGGTTGGGGTTCCGGTTTCCGGGCGGCCAATCCCACGGCCTGATGGTATTTTATTTCACCTTCGGAGGCAACCAGCAGCACCGCACCCGGAAAGACGTCTCGGACCACGCCCGAGTCCAACAACTGAGTCAATTTTTCTTCCAGATAGGTCATTCCGGCCCGACCTCGTATGGGAAAACAAGCCGCTTCGCCTCCGTCTCCAAAACGGCCCATTCACCATAGGACCAGGCCATATTCTGCGGGCCGTGTCCCACTGGGAATTCAGATAGAATCGGTATGGAGAGATCACCCAGGACGTCTAAAAACACCTGATGAAGTTGCTCCGGCGATCCGCATTCGGTAAACCGGCCCAGCACCAACCCGGCGACCTGGTTCAATTGTCCGGTTAGTTTGAGATGAGTCAGCATCCGGTCTATCCGGTAGGGCGCCTCACCCCGGTCCTCTAACAGCAAGACGGCCCCAGCAAGATTGGGAAAATAGGGGGTTCCGGCAAGATGACAGAGAACGGACAAATTCCCGCCCAACAACGGCCCCTCGGCCCGGCCGGGTCGAAGAGTCACCGCTTCGGATGAGACTATTTGACCGTCCGTTTCCCCAGCCAGCAGGTCGAAAAAACGTTGTTGGGATGCCGGATCGGTCTTGTCGGCCAAGGAAGTGACCAGCGGGCCATGGATAGACACCAGCCGTACCCCGGAATATGCCGCGGCCAGCAAAGCCGTAATGTCGCTAAATCCAGCCAGGAGAACCGGCCTGGCCGCAAGCGCGGTCATATCGATCTGGGGGAGTAGACGAGCCACCCCGTAACCGCCCCGGATGAACAAGATAGCCTTGACATCCTGATCGGTGATGAGGGAGTTCAACTCGGCTGCCCTGGCGGAGTCATGGCCGGCCAGGTAGCTTGATTTGTCGAACACCCGCGAGGTATATTTGGGGATGTATCCATGGCGCTTGATGATGTCGACACCCCGGTCGAACGCCTCAGGATCAAAGGAGCTAGAGGCGGCAGCCAGACCAACGACATCACCAAGGCGGAGGTGCGGGCTTCTGAGCAGCAGAGGATGGGCCACGGACATAAAAACAACAATCTGGACAAACGTCAAGGTAAACAATCATCAGCATACGGCCGGGTAGCGCAACCCCTCGTACCATGAC
>JADFYA010000264.1 GCA_015233285.1 Deltaproteobacteria bacterium
TCGAGATAATATGGGGACATCTCTAAGATGTTACAGATAAGCAGCCATGCACGGCCCTGGCCATATGGACGGTGAATGAAAAAAATCAAAGGTCAAAATTCAGAGTTAAACATGATGCTTCATTCTTTCTATTTTTACTTGGTTGTTCCTTGAGTTTCTTTTGTTTCCTGGGGCTTTGGCCCGGCCGGGGTCGGAGTCGTCTTGCCTTCTTGAGGCGGGCCGGCTTCCGGGGCGGTTTTCTTGTCCACTACTTTCACCTTGGCATCTTTTTCGGCTTGTTCCGCTAAGTTGGCCTTGCATTTTTGAATATAGTTCATTGTATCGTAGCTAAAGGAAGTTGATGAACTGGTCGTCTCTTACCGGGAAACCATAGAGGGATTGGAAAGGCAGTTGAAGGCGACCGCGGAACAGTCGCCCGGTGCCGTTAGACCAGGCGATGAAACAGAAGAGAATGTCATTTTAGCCCTTAAACGGGCTAAGGACGCAAAATCGCTGTTGGACCGCCAATATCAGCGGTTGATCAATGAAGCCCTTCAGAATGCGTTACAAATTCCGGAAGAAAAACATAAGCAAGAATCAGTCGTTCGCCCCAGGGTTACTACTCGGACGATTGCTTTGGCATCGCTATTGGCCACTATTCTGCTGTCACTTTTGTTTTATTGGTTGAGCACTCGATTTATCGCCCCGTTGCCGCATCCCCAGGTGATGAAGCACAGTCCGCCAGCAGGCTCGGGAAGCCTGGTTCCGCCGCCCCCAAAGAAGGCTCCAGCCGAGAAACCTCAACCGTTAAACTGAATTGAATAATGGCAAACGCCATTACAAGGAGCACGAAATGAGACTGATGCTGAATGGGGAAGAACTAATCGTTGAAGGGTTGAACAATGATGCAACTCTTGGTGATGTGATCAAAGTGGTCGAAACCAGGTTTCTACCCAAAGGCCACGTCATAACGATTATCAAGGTAAATGATGATGAGATATCCCATGAAGCGGAAATGGAATTGATGCCCGAATCCCTGTCCGGCATCCGGTCTCTGGAAATTAGCTCGGCCGACCCCATGATGCTGGCCGCGGAAGGTATTAAGGATGCCCAGGACTATATCAAGAAATTGATCACAGGGGTGGGTGAGGCGTTGTCCCATTACCGGACCATGAATATTCAAGATGGGGGCCGCATCCTGATTAAGATTGTGGAAGGGTTAAATTGGTTTACCCAGATTGTATCCCGGTCTGAACCGTACCTTCACATCGACTATGCCTCGTATCATTACCAGGGTAAGACCTTGGCACAACAGTTTGGCACCTTGCACCAGACCATCATGCAAATGTCCGAAGCCCAATCTCGGAACGACTGGGTGTTACTGGCCGACTTACTGGAATATGAACTAATCCCCATTTTGCAGATATGGGAAGGTATTTTACCGGTGTTGGAGCAGAGGTCAGCCGCCCACCAGGTCAGCCGGCCGTCTTAATTCGGCCTTATAGGATATTGCCCGTCTCCCATCCCAACGAACGGCAATCGCGGGTGATTGTCTCAATATCTGTGGGCAAGCTGTCGGGTGGCATTCAGCTACCTCGGAAAAAAGAGATATCAGGTGATAACGCCGCCCGTCGTGTCCTTGCTCAGCCAGGGCCATCGCCTGGTGATAGCTTACCCGGTCCATCGGAAAATAGAATCGATACAGAAAATCCTTTACCCGATCATCAAAATAATCTATCCACTGAACCACCTTTTCTTCCATCTCGGCATAACTGCAGTCCTCACCTCCTGAGTCACCTCTTGTTCCTTCAATCGTCCGCCAGGCTTCCAGTTGACTATGGGCAATGATGAGAGCCGGATTCCGTGTGTTCAAGTCGGTTTTTGGGGCTCTTTAAGTTGCTCTTTTTTAGTCTTTGTGTCCTGGTAGATGATCCGGGACAATGGGGTATGAAGAGGTGCCGGCCGCTCGACGAGCCCGGATGAATTCAATTATACCAGGCATAATAGACAAAATGATAATAGTCAAAATGACCAGGGAAAAATTTCTTTTGACCATTGGGATGTTCCCGAAGTAATAGCCGCCGAAAATGAAAATCGATGTCCAGGCTAGGCCGCCGGCGACGTTGTATATGATGAAGCGTCCATAAGTCATCGCCCCGATCCCGGCCACAAAGGGGGCAAATGTTCGGACGAAGGGCACGAAGCGGGCAATAATGATGGTTTTACCGCCGTATTTTTCATAGAATTTATGTGTTCGGTCCAGGTGCTCCCGTTTAAACCATCGGCTGTCATCCCGGTGGAAGACCTTGGGGCCGACCTTGTGGCCGATCCAATAATTGACCGTGTCTCCAAGTATGGCCGCGATGCTCAATAGAATAAACAACCAGGCCGGGTCTAACACGCCTAACGCGGCCAGAGATCCGGCTGCAAAAAGAAGGGAATCACCCGGCAGAAATGGTGTCACCACCACCCCGGTCTCTAAAAAGACGATGCAAAAGAGGATCAGATAGGTCAACTGACCATAATTTCCGACTATTGCGCTCAAATGCCGGTCTAAATGAAGAACAACGTCAATTATAAGCTGGATTATTTCCATAGCCACCGCCATCGCTTTATGGTTGATAAATTCAACTGCAAACAAAAATTGAGAGTCGGAGAAGGGGAGGGGCAACAGGCCGGGCCGTGAAGGCAGACTAGGTCTCAAGATACCCGATCTCACACGGGCCGAGCAATTTACTCGGTGGGTGGCTCTTCAGTCATTTCCGGCCCCAACGGTCGCTTATGGTTACAACCTTTAATTGGACAGGCCAGGGTCGGGCCGGTTTTCTTATAATTTTTTTCCAGCAAAATGGGGCTGCCGCAATCGGGGCAGGATTCTTTGACGGGAGTTCCCCAGACCATGAATTTGCAGTCCGGGTAGCGGGAACATCCATAAAACTTCCCCCGCTTGGAAGACCGCTCGGACAGGTCTCCCCCACATCCGGGCTCCGGGCAAGGTATGCCGGTGGGAAGGGGTCTGGTATTTTTACATTTAGGATAGTTTTGACAGGCCAAAAACTTGGTCCCCTGGCGGCTCATTTTGATTAAGAGATTCCCGCCACACTTCTCGCATTTAAGATCCGTCATCTCCGGCTCGAACGCCGGGGCGCCCTTGTTTCCTATGGGCTTGGTGTTTTTACACTCGGGATACCCGGTGCAGGCCAGGAAAGGACCAAATCGGCCCTTCTTGATGGTCATGGGCGCGCCACATTTTTCGCATGCGACCTCTTCATCCGGCTCCTCGGCCTTTACCGGAACGATTTTTCCTTCTTCGTCATAGGTGAAATCAGAGGTGTTGCGGCAGTCCGGGTACCCGGTGCAAGCCAAGAATTCCCCATTCTTGCCGAACTTAATAGCCATTTTCTTGCCGCATTTCTCACAGACAATGTCGGTTTCCAGACCGTTGACCTTGACCTGGGCCATTTCTTTCTTGGCCAGATCCAGACGCTGGCTGAAAGGCTGATGAAACTCGTTCAACATCGTCTGCCAGTCGGCGGAGCCGTCTTCAATCCGGTCAAGGTTATCCTCCATTTTGGCCGTGAACTCCACGTTCAAGATATCCGGAAAACTCTTGACCAGCAGGTCGTTAGTAATAAAGCCCAATACGGTGGGGAAGAAATTCCCTTTATTCTTGACGACATATTTCTTTTCTTGAATGGTTGAGAGAATCGCGGCGTAGGTGCTGGGTCGGCCGATGCCGTTTTCCTCCAATTCCTTGACCAGACTGGCCTCGGTAAAACGAGGGGGAGGTTGGGTGAAATGCTGTTTAGGATCTAGTTTATCCTGCTTCAAGACATCGCCCTCGGTCAATTCCGGGAGCAGATCTTTATCCGTTTTTTCGCCGTTTTCTTCCCGATATAAAGTCATATATCCTGGAAAACGAACCACGGATCCCGCGGCGTGGAAGAGATAGTCGCCGGCAGTAATATCGACCGAGGTGACATCGATGATGGCGGCTCGCATCTGGCTGGCCACGAAGCGGTTCCAGATCAGGGTGTATAGCGCCAACTGGTTTTTGTTCAGGAATGGCTTCACGTCTTCTGGACGGCGGTCGACCGAGGTGGGCCGAATGGCTTCGTGGGCGTCTTGGGCGCGAGGACCGCTGGAATATGCATGGGGTTTATTGGGGATAAACTCCGAGCCTAAGTTGGCTTTGATATAATCTCTAACCTGGGTAACGGCTTCGTTAGACACCCTGGTGGAATCAGTTCTCATGTAGGTGATTAATCCCACTGAGCCTTCATTGCCCAACTCGATGCCTTCGTAGAGATTCTGGGCCGTGTACATGGTTTGCTTGGTGGGAAAGTTAAGCTTATTATAGGCGTCTTGCTGTAATTTGCTGGTGGTGAAAGGGGCAAGCGGTTTTCTTTGCCTCTCCGTCTTTTTCACCTGGCTGACAGCAAACACGGCATTTTTGAGAGACTCGACAATTCCGGCCGCGGCCTGCTGGTTGGGAATGGTAATTTTTTTATTTTGATGCTTGGTTAACTTAGCTAAAAAGGGCGGAGGATTCTTTCCGGTTAAGGACGCTGTGACAGACCAGTATTCTTCCTTTTTAAATGCCTGAATTTCTCGTTCCCGCTCAGTGATAATCCGGACAGTCACGGATTGAACCCGCCCGGCTGACAGACCGCGTTTGACCTTATCCCATAGGAGAGGCGATATCTGATATCCGACCAACCGGTCCATGATCCGGCGGGCCTGTTGCGAATTGAACCGGCGTTCATCCAATTCTTTGGGTGAGTCCATCGCCTCAAGGATGGCTTTTTGGGTAAGTTCATGGAAAAGTACCCGGCGAATCGGGGTCTTCTTATCATCGAGTTCTAAAGCAATATGCCAGGCGATAGCCTCCCCTTCCCGGTCGGGGTCAGTGGCCAGGTAGATGAAATCGGATTTTGCAGAAGCTTTTTTAAGGTCTTTGAGAACCTGATCTTTACCCTTGATTGTAACATATTTTGGCTCAAACCCGTTTTCAACATCAACGCCTAATTCTTTAGGCGGCAGGTCTTTAACATGACCCACGGAGGCCTTGACCTCGAAATTTTTACCCAAATACTTCATAATCGTTTTAGCTTTTGCCGGTGATTCAACGATAAGTAATGACTTACCCATGCTTACATCCTTATTATAAATTATAACGCGCAGCAATTGTGATGCGACAGTCTCCGTTCAACTGTTCGGAAAGCACCTTTGCAGAGGGAGCGGAGAAAAAGAGAGGGTACGGTAATTCTGCCGGGATATCTGTGATATTCAAACGATCCGCTGACATATTTTATTTTTGCTCTTTGCGGCTATGCCTTTATTTAGTGGCCGGGCATATTGGTTCG
>JADFYA010000265.1 GCA_015233285.1 Deltaproteobacteria bacterium
ACAAATTTATGGCGTCATTCCAGGTGGTCCACTTCCCTGTCATTTCGAGCGAAGCGAGAAATCTTAACGTCGCACCCTTAATTCAACAACATTGGGGTTCTATCCCCGGCTGCCCGGTTCCGACTTAATCGACCTGCTTCCGGGAGCCTTCCGTCAGTTTGCAGCGCATTATTTTCCCGGCGGCCGTGCGGGGCAGGCAGGAAACAAACTCGACAGATTTCGGCTTCTTATATCCGGCAATCCGTCCCCGGAGGAAAGTGAGCAGCTCTTCGTCATTGACTTTCCAACCCGGCTTTAGCACCACGACCGCCCGCCCGACTTCCCCCCAGCGTTCATCCGGCACGCCGTAGACGGCAACATCTTCTACAGCCTCGTGTTCCAAGATGGCCTTTTCCACTTCAGCCGGGTAGATATTCTCTCCGCCGCTGATGATCATATTTTTCTTGCGGTCCACAATGTAAATATAGCCGTCCTCGTCCTGGGTGGCCAAATCGCCGGTGTGCAGCCATCCATCCTTGATGGTTTCGGCCGTCATTTCCGGGCTGTTCCAATATTCGGTCATAATAATTGGCCCGCCGACCAGAATCTCGCCGGTCTCTCCCGGCTGAATGGCTTGGCCTTGCTCGTTTTCGATCTTCACCCGGCCGTGGAACACCGGATGTCCCACCGACCCGATCTTGCGAATGGCGTCTTCCCGGGGCAGCCAGGTGACGGTAGAAGTCTCGGTTTGCCCGAAGATCTGGCCGATAGTGATCCCTCTCTGATGAAATTCCGTGATTAGACCTGGGGAGACCCTTTCTCCGCCGGTATAGCACACCTTGAGAGAGGACAGATCATAGGCAGACATATCGCAATCAGCTAAAAAAAACTTATATATAGTTGATGCTGCTTCAAACACCGTGACCCGGTTGGTCTCCAGGGCCTCCAGGGCCGGTTCGGGCCGGAACCGCTCCTGTAGAATCACCGTCCCACCTTTATACAGCACCGGTGCGGCCTGGACCAGCAATCCCCCGGAGTGGAACAACGGCCTGGTCACCAGGATGACGTCGGACGGGGTTAAGGCATAATAGATATCCGAATTGAGCACGTTGAAAAACGTCTTCCTCTGAGACATGACCGCCCCTTTGGGCTGGCCGGTGGTTCCGGATGTGTACATGATGATGTGGGCGTCCTCCTGGTCGACTCCCGCGGCCGATGGTCTAAACCCCGGCGTGGACCGGGCTAACCCGGCTTCGTAGTCTTCGGCCCAGGTGGGCGGTCTCTCGCCCAGGCTGATGAAGTGCCTGATCTGACTCGTTCCTTGATCCTGCACTTCGGCCACCAGGGGCTTGAACCTGGATTCAAACAGCATGATTTCGGATTGACTATCTTGCAAGATGTGACTAACCTCGGGAGCGACCAGACGCCAGTTAATCGGCACCAGAATCGCCCCCAGCTTGGATAAAGCGAAAAATATTTCCAAGTATTGCGGATTATTATATAGAAGCACGGCCACCCGCCCACCCTTCTTCACCCCCAGGGCATCGAAGAATCTGGCCGCGGCATTGATTCGTTCGGAAAATTTCCGATAGGTCAGTACCATTTCATTAAACACGACAGCCGTCTTATCAGGAAATATGGCCGCCCATTGATCCATCCAGTCTCCGACGAGCATAACCCTCACCCCATTGCCTGATCTTCTGTTCCAGGCAGGCAAATGAATATTTAATTATTCTTAACCGCACCAAACAACCGCCTCAGCGGAATTCCTTTCCGATGAACTTCAGTAACGGCTCCGGACCCGTCTTCCCGAAAGAGCCATAATCCACACCGGGAGTCGGGAAAACCCGAAGATTAAATCCAGTGTTTATGCTGCCACCATATTAATGAGAACCAGACATCGGCTCGTCTTCCTGTTGTTGCCGTCATCTTAGGCTATTGATGTCTCTTCCCGTCAGTCTCCGTTGCCTCCCCTCCCCCAGGATGCGAAGGCAATTTGAGAGCCGCCCTACGAAACGGCTTCTCGACGGAAATCACGGACAGAACTCTACACTACCGTCAACACGATGGTCAAGAACAAACCGGGCGAATTGTCGTCACGGCCATAATCCAGTCGGCTCGAATCGTCTTATAAGGCAAGAAGACCGTCGGAATTTACTCAAAAGAGACCCCTCGTTTTGACCTCTACATGCTTGAGCGCCTTGTCCATCGCCTGCAAACGTTTGCCCTGCTTTTTCGCTGTGTATATCTTGACAAGAGGGATGCTTGATTTTATGGATTTTTGGACATTCCGGGCGTCCAATATTTGCCGAACATTCAGAAACCGGAAAAGCTGTTTAAGCCCAGGATGCGACTTCACGCAAAATTGACGCACCTGGTGACTTTGAACAACCTTTGGAGCCACAGGACTAAGCTATGGAGAAAGAAAATCCACAGGAAGACCGGAACGAAAGCCGAAAAAAGCGGTTGGCGGCTCAGAATTCACCCTACATCCTGGATTCAAAACCCGGATTCCTATTTGGCAGCTTGTTGTACCGGCTATTCGGCCGGGTGAAATATCAGCCGGCGATCCGAGATAAACTGCGTCAGGCCGGACGTGACGGAACAGTAGTTTACATAATTAAATATCGTAGTAGTTTTGATTACTTACTATACTACCTGCGGTTTCTTCGAGACCGCATCCCCTACCCTAAGATCGCCTTTGACTTAAACATGATCTACTGGTTGCCCCTCCGTCGGGTTTGGCGGATTGCCCGTTCTTACCTGAGACAGATGTTCCGGTTGGAACCACGTCAAGACCCTGGTACTCCTGAATTCTTTAAAGAAGAGATAAAACGGGGGACGACCGCCCTGCTTTTTCTAGTGGACGAGAAGGGCTTTTCTCAGAGATTCGTTCATTCCCGGGAACATCCGCTGGTCACCCTGTTACAGGCCCAGCAAGAGATGGATCGGCCGATCTTTCTAGTTCCGTTGACCTTCTTGTATGAATTAAAGTTTGATAAATCCGGCACCTCGGCTGAAGGTCCGGATACCCGGTACAAAGATGACGTCGGCGTTTTTACTAAAATGTTTTTATTTTTTCGCTATTATTCCAGAACCTCCATCGATGCCGGCCAGTTCATTAACCTCAAGGATCGGTTGCCTTCTGATCTGACCCCCGTCTCCCTGAGATCAACCAGCCTGAAACTAAGCGAAGAATTGCTTCAATACATAGACCGGCAACGGCGCATAACCTTGGGGCCGGTGCTTAAGTCTCGTCAGGAGATTCGTGAAATAGTCTTGGATCATCCTGACATGCAAGACGAATTAAAAGGATATGCCGATCAAGAGGGCAAGCCGATTGAATTGATCAGGAGGAAGGCAAAAGGTTATTTCGACGAAATTGCAGGGAACTACAACATCACTTACGTAAATGTTTGGGACCACATCCTCAGTTTTGTGTTTACCCGCATCTTTGACCGGGTCCAGGTGGATACCGCCGGATTGGTCCGGGTCCGGGAGGCGGCCCGCCGCGGGACACTGGTTTATATCCCTTGCCATCGAAGTCACATCGATTATCTTCTCCTGTCCTATGTCCTGCTGCATCACAGTATGCATCCCCCAAGAATCGCCGCGGGAAAAAACCTGTCTTTCTGGCCGATGGGTTATGTTTTTCGGAACTCGGGAGCTTTTTTTATCCGGCGGACCTTCAAAAAACAATATCTCTACTCCAGAGTTTTTTCGAGGTACTTGCAGACTCTACTTGAGTATGGTTATCCGGTGGAATTTTTTATCGAAGGAGGCCGGAGTCGCAGCGGCAAAATGATCATACCCAAACTCGGGCTTCTGTCTATTGCCCTGGACACGGCCCTATCCGGAAAATGCGAAGACCTGATTTTTGTCCCGGCCCATATCGGATACGACCACATTATGGAAGAACAGTATTATCTTAGGGAGTTGGGAGGCGCTGAGAAAAAAGATGAGACATTTCTGCAAATGATTCAGGCCCATAAATTCCTTCGGCGCAGGTATGGAACGGTCTATCTTCATTTTGCCGAACCCATTTCGGCTCGGGACTATCTGGCCGGGTTCGACAAAGAGCTGCTCGAAGACAAAGACACCCGACGCCAAGTTTTTATGAATTTTTCTCATAAGTTAATCCACGCCATCAACAGCGTCACCGAAGTGACACCCTACACCCTCGTCGCGGCAGTCCTGTTAGCCTTACCTCATCGGGGGTTTACAGCTTCCGAAATCGTTGAGGCGGCTCACCCGTATGTTGAATACCTGGCTCTCATCGGTGCGCCGATGATGGATTCCATCCGGGACCTGGACACATGCGTCACGCGGACATTAAGTGATATGGAGGAGCGGCGCATCATCGATCGAGTCGCCGATGAAGACCTGGACGAAGAAACCTTCTTCACCCTGGAAGATGACAAACGTCTGTCCCTCGAATACTATAAAAACAGCATCATTCACCATTTCGTTCCGGCGGCCTTCGCGGCCACGGCCTTGCTGTCTCCCGGCCGGACCACCCGGATGACCTCCCAATTCTTGGACGCAGTGGCCTTCCTCAGGGACATCCTGCAACTGGAATTCATCATCGAAGAACGCGGCTACTCCCCCGAGCACCTGTCCTTGATAACCGATTTTTTTGAGCGTCAGGGATTAATTGAACGCTACGACAATGGAGCCCACCCCGGCCTGGCCGTCACCCAAAGCGGGCTCAGAAATCTTCCTTTATGGGCAAACCTGACCACCAGTTTCATGGAGTCCTACTGGATTGTGCTCTATTCCTTTCGGGCGATGAAAGATAAATCGTTTACCCGGAAGCAACTGGTTAATAAAATAAAGTCCATCGGCATTAAATTGCATCGCCGGGGGCAAATCCGCTGCTCCAGCGCCTTGTCTCCCCTGTCATTTCAAAATGCCCTAAATCGATTTCATCAACAAGGGATTATCTTTATCGACTCGTCATCCGGCGAGGATATCTATACCCTGGCTCCGGACAATACTGTCTGGCCGGAGATGGCCAACCGGCTTAGATCGTTCCTGTCCGTCACCTGAAAATCGCCCGCAGGCAGCCATCAACAGTCATCTTTTAAAAAAACAGGAGGTTAGCATAGCCACGCCGCCTGATTGTCGGTTGGGCCGAGACAGCTAACTATGAGTTGTCATTGCATTTGCGACCAGTGACCAGTGAGGGCCGCCATCCGAAATTTGGATTGCGGTTATCTCTTGACATGCAGAACCAAAACGGATATAAGGATCAAGTCGTGGGTTACAGTTTCAAGTTTGCACCTAACACGTAACCTGGATCGCCATGTCTTAGGTCGTCTGACATGCATGCTTTTGAATTTGTGCCGTTCATTTGAACCAT
>JADFYA010000266.1 GCA_015233285.1 Deltaproteobacteria bacterium
GCTCTAGGCATGACCATTGAAAGGATCCGGCTGGCCGACTCCATCTGCGGCTGGATTGATGGTCGCAGCAGATTTGCCAGACTGGGCCTTCTGGTCCATATTTCCGCCGGTTTCATTCAGCCGGGGATCGACAACCATCAAGTTCTGGAGCTTTTCAACTTCGGCCCCCATCCCCTGGAACTAGTTTCCGGCACTAAGATTTGTCAGTTCATTTTCTGTCGGACCGAAGGTCAAGGTTCCTATGCCTTGTCGGGTCGTTTCGCCACTCAATGTCTAGACAATTTTTGATCGTCTTGATCGAGAGTTGATATATGGAAAAGAAAGATTTTTATCAAGTATTAGGCGTTCCCAAGACCGCCGCCAAGAAAGAAATTGACAAGGCCTTTAGAAAACTGGCCCGCAAACACCACCCGGACGTAAATCCGGGAAATAAAAAGGCCGAAGAAAAATTTAAAGAGATCGCTGAGGCCCATGATGTCTTGTCCGATGAACAAAAGCGGAAGGTTTATGACGAATTTGGACAAGAGGGGTTAAGAGCCGGATTTGATCCCGAGGCGAGCAGGCGCTATCGGAGCTGGCATTCTTCCTCCGAACAGCCCACCTGGGAAGACGTTGGAGGAGATACTGAAGGACGCTCCTACAGCTTTGAGGATTTATTCGGCGGCGTCTTTTCGCGCTCCGGGGGCCGAACCGGCCGCAGGAGGCCGCAATCGGGCAACGACGTGGAATCCAGATTGTCCCTCGATTTCTTAGAGGCGATCAAGGGTGTGACGACCAGGATATCTTTGAACCGGTTACAGCCATGCTCCGTTTGCGGCGCTTCCGGCCTGGACCCCGGGGTGGCCGGTGACACCTGCCCGGAATGTCAAGGCACCGGCCAGACTAACGTGGGTGATGGACCGGTCAAGTTTATGCGGGCCTGTCCGCGGTGCAGTGGTTCCGGCCGCATAAACCAAAAGCCCTGTACCGCCTGTCGGGGGCTGGGACAGCTTGAAGAAACTGAACAAATCAGCGTGACTATTCCACCTGGTGTGGATAATGGGTCCAAAGTCCGGGTAGCCGGGAAGGGTGAGCCGGGACAACACGGCGGTCCCCCTGGAAACCTTTATTTGATCATCGAGATTAATCCTCATCCGCTTATTACCCGGAAGGGCGACGACCTTTACCTGCAGGTCCCGATAACCCTTTTTGAGGCAGTCGCGGGAGGAACAGTGACCGTTCCGACACCCTCCGGGCAGGTCAACTTAAAAATACCCAAAGGCGCCCAAAGTGGACAAAAACTCAGATTGAAAGGGAAGGGGGTTAAGAATCCTAAAACCCAGACGACCGGAGATTTTTATGCCGAAATCATGATCAAGGCGCCACCCGTCACGGATGAGCAAACCCTTGGTCTACTAAAAGACACGGAAGCCCTTTATGAGACTCACCCCAGGGCTAATCTTCATCTTTAATCTTTGAGTGCGTCCACCAGAATCGGCGAACAATGCATCGTTTCCGCCTTTATTCCAATCCTATTATGAGCTTGAAACCGAACATCATTTGTTTGGGCGTGGGTCTGTTGTTGTTCATCCTATGCAGCACCGGTGACTATCCGGTGTTTGGGCAAGATAACCCCAGGCTGGACACCAGCGGCTCTACCGCCTCGAACCCAAGAATGAGGCAACGGATTCAATATTGCGTCGATCATCAAGATGGGACCGTGACCGACATGAGGACGCAATTGATGTGGGCCCAAGAGGTGCCGGACATGAGTTTCACCCAGGCCCAGGCGCTGGAGTATTGCCGGAAACTGACCTTTGGCGGCCATAATGACTGGCGGCTGCCTTCTCGGGAAGAATTGGAAGGCATAGTAGATACCACGAACTGGCTTGGAGACGGGACAGTGGCTCTGGATAAGAATTGCTTCAAATTACCACCTCAGCCGGGACGACAATGTTGGTCGGCGACTCTGTCCGGAGATGATCAAGCCTTTTCTCTTGATTTTGTTTTAGCGGAAGCGCAAAAAAGTAATATCTCTGAAAAACATGGCGTCCGGGCAGTTAGAACCGGCGATCCGGTAAAACCAACTGAAGAATAAGCTAGATAACGAAATTTCCGGTCCATGACCCTACCTGATATTCTTATTCTTGTCGCCTATTTCACTTCGGTTTTGATTATAGGAGGCTGGTATTCCAAGAAGGAAAAGACCTTAACCGACTTTTTCTTGGGCGGCCGAGCCATGCCCTGGCTGGCGGTAACCATTTCCATCCTGGCTTCCGAGGTTAGTGCGGTTACCTTTATCGGAGTGCCCGGAGAAGTGCTCCGTCCGGGCGGTAATTTTAATTACATTCAGTTCGCCTTTGGCTCTTTGATCGGCCGCATTCTGGTCGCCTTTGTTTTCATGCCGGCCTTCTATAAGCACCAGGTGACTACAGTATATGAATACCTGTGGCGCCGGTTCGGTGAGCAAACCAGGTTGGCCGGGAGCATTTTCTTCCTGGTGACCAGGCTCATGGCCAGTGGAGTCCGCCTCTTTGCCATGTCCGCGGCTTTGTCCGTCATCATGGGCTGGCCATTGTGGATGTCCTTAGCCTTGTCTGCCGGCATCTCCGTAGTTTACACCCTGTGCGGCGGGGTCAAAGCCGTTGTCTGGACTGATGTCTTGCAGTTCGGCGTCTTCGTTAGCGGCGCGGCCATGGCCATTTATCATCTGAAATCCAGTCTGCCGCAGGGTTGGGAGACAGTCCGGCAAGTAGCTGGAGCGGCCGGGAAATTAGTCGTTTTTGACTTGACCCTGGATTTTACCAGGCCGATGACTCTCTGGGCCGGTATAATTTTCGGCACGGTGATTACCTTTGCCGTTCTGGGGACCGACCAAGATCTGGCCCAGCGGATGCTGTGTCTCAGCCGGCTTAAGGAGAGCCAAAAGGCCATCGTCTTGACCGGTCTTATTGATTTTCCCTTCGTGCTCCTTTTCCTGACCATTGGGGCGTTGCTTTACACCCATTACCAGGTGATTCCCAACCCGGCCATCCCGTCTAACACGGATTATGTCTTTCCCTACTATATCGAACACAGTCTTCCTCCCGGTCTAAAGGGCTACCTTTTGGCCGGCATCTTCGCCTCGTGTATGTCCAGCTTGTCGTCAGCCTTAGGTGGTCTGTCCTCGGTGATTATCGTTGACTTTGTCAAGCCACACCTGAAGACCGCCCGGACGGACGCAGCGTTGGTTAAGATATCCCGCCTGATGGTGGTGGCCTTCGGGGCCTTGCTGGTGTTTTCCGCCTGGATCTTTAGCCATTACAAGGGATTGCTGACACTTGGATTCAAAGTCGGTAGTTATACTTACGGAGCGTTGTTGGGCGTGTTCTTGCTGGGTGTGTTGACCCGGCGCGGTACCGCCTTCAGCGCGGTGATCGGCATGGTGACCAGTCTTCCGGTAGTTATCCTGATCTCGTCATGCTCTGATCTCGCCTGGCCGTATTTCATCATCCTGGGCACGGTCTGGACGTTTCTGGTGGGGGCCGTGGCCATGCCGGTTGAAGGGCGGAAATATATCGATTGACATTAAAACATCTGATGATTATAATAACTGGTGGCAGCATGAACGCGATCTATGACATTAAAGGAGGACAGTTCAATGGCAGAGTACATGTATAAACAAAGAATCGGCCTGGCCGCCGGGGTGGATGAGTTCGTGCGGAGCGTCTATAACTGGATGGCCCTGGGGTTGGCTATCACGGGCGGGGTGGCTTTTTTTACGGCCAGCAGCCCTTCGTTGATGCAAATGATTTTTGGCAATCCTATGGTTCTGATCATTCTTATTGTGGCCGAATTGGGTATGGTTTTTTCCCTGGCCGGGATGATCAACCGGATAAAGGGTAGCACGGCCTCGACCTTATTTGTGATTTACTCGATCCTTAATGGTCTGACCCTGTCGGCTATCTTTATCATGTATACCCGATCGTCCATTGCATCGACTTTCTTCGTGTGTTCCGGTACATTTGTGGCCACGAGCCTATACGGTTATACGACCAAGAAGGATCTGACCTCGTTCGGCGGCTTCTTCTTTATGGGCCTGATCGGGATTATCATCGCGTCCCTGGTGAATTTATTCCTGCATAGCGAAACCATCTACTGGGTAGTCACCTATGCCGGTGTGCTCGTCTTTGTTGGTTTGACGGCCTATGATACCCAGAAGATCAAACAAATTGCCGAAGTCGGGTTTGAAGATGAAGAGATGGAACACAAAGGGGCCGTGCTTGGGGCGTTGACCCTGTATCTGGACTTCATAAACCTGTTCCTGATGTTGCTCAGAATCATGGGAGGAAGGCGAGACTAACTTACACTAATTTTTTTGTCCACCTCAAAATTTCCGTTGACATCAGGTCAACGGCATAGTAAGATATAAAAAAAGTCGCGTTTAGAAGCTCCGTCAAACGGACCGCTTCATGGCTGGTATGGCTATACCGCCGAAAAACGCGGCTTTTTTTATTTATGCCCAGGTTTGCGCATCTGTCTGAATTGTGATCATGCAGATTAAATGTAGCTGCCGGAGTTGTGATCGTGGGACTTGTCTGTATTTGGTATGCGCCCACCCAGGGTGGCGCTTCGCTGTCGCTGGGCTAGATCGGGTAACCCCGGGGTATTTAGGCGGAGGCCTGGCTAATGGTGAGCTTAGCCCCGGCAATGGGCATTTAAGGCAAATCACCTTTTCGTTGGCGTCAACCATATTATGTCAACCGCCGTTTGTCATTTGAATCAACCATTGAATCAACCATTGAATCAACCATTGAATCAACCATTGAGTCAACCATTGAGTCAACCATTGAGTCAACCATTGAGTCAACCATTGAGTCAACCATTGAGTCAACCATTGAGTCAACCATTGAGTCAACCATTGAGTCAACCATATTATGTAAACTTCTGAAGGAAGTTTACATAATATTTCTTATCGGACGTTGGATATGATCGTTAAATTCCTCGGCACAGGCTCGGCCTGGCAAATCCCCGAATACTCCTGTCACTGTCGCATCTGCCAAACCATGCGCCAATTGGGCGAGCTGCGCACTAGAACAGCCATCTTCGTCCAAACCGGCCAGGAGAATATCCTCATCGACTGCGGACCGGACATCAAATGGCAAATGAATACTTGCCACATTCCCCGGCCTGATGCGGTCCTGATAACCCATGAGCATGGAGACCATTACTTAGGGCTGGATGATTTACTGTCTTTCCGCCGGTCGGTCAACGCGGCTGTATGGATGCCGATTCCGGTTTATGCCTCGGCCGAAACCTTTAAGCAGATTGATCTGCGCTTCGGCTATTTATTCCCCGATACCTTGGAAA
>JADFYA010000267.1 GCA_015233285.1 Deltaproteobacteria bacterium
TCCAATTGTAGTCTAAGAGAGCCGCTCTTGAAAAACCTACCCCGTATCTTTAGATACAGAATGGCGAATCATGAAAATCATCTGGACCGGCGCGCCCATTACCGCCAACCAGATCATTGAACAACCGATGGTCTCACTTTGAGGAAGTCATGCCCAGAATCATATCCGTAGTTTTTCTTTTGCTGACTGTAGCCGTTGTTTCGCCGGCGCCGGCCCAGGATCGAGACCTGGCCGAGATCTTCAAGAGCAAACAGGTGAACGGAACCATCGTCATTGCCCCGCTGGATGGCGGCAAAACCTATATCCATAATCAGGAGCGGGCCAAAACCAGGCTTATACCGGCTTCAACGTTCAAGATACCGAATACCCTGATCGCCCTGGAGGAGGGCGCCGTAGCCGACGAAAAGCAGATCATCAAATGGGATGGCCGGGACAAGGGGATGGCCGCCTGGAATAAAGATCAGTCCCTGGAGACCGCTTTTCCGGCTTCTTGTGTCTGGTTCTACCAAGAACTGGCTAAGCGAGTGGGTCGGGAGAAGTATGAGTCTTATCTCAAAAAATTAGGTTACGGCAATGCCCAGGCCGGCCCGGACCTGACCACTTTTTGGTTGGCCGGCGACCTCAAGATCAGTGCCGTGGAACAGATTGCCTTTTTGAAAAAGGTCTATGGGCGGGCCTATCCGTTTAAAGCCGCGTCATACGACATTTTGCGGAAGCTGATGGTGGTGCAACAAACTCCGGCCTACACTATTCGGGCTAAGACGGGCTGGGCTCAGAGAATCACTCCCCAATTGGGTTGGTTTGTCGGATATGTCGAGTCCGGAGACCGGGTCTGGTTTTTCGCGACAAATATAGACATTACCAAACCTGAGGACAGTCGTCTCCGCCAGGATGTAACCATGGAGGCGTTGAAGCTGAAGGGGATCATTTAGGGCCGGCGGACTGGAGTCGGTTGCGGCGGCAGGCCGCGAGGGATGACGCATGCTTTCGTGTCCTGCGACCCTTACCGCCAGACCGGTCCCGGATAGCCTGATTGACTATCAACGGATGGTTTTTTCATCTAAGCAACGCGTTTAGTTTCGTTCACAATCACGCCATCCCGCACTTCAAAGATCCGGTCAAAGCCCTCAACCATCCGATGATCGTGGGTGACGACTAAGATAGCCGAATGATTCTCTACGGCCAGTTTTTTCAGCAGGGACATGACATTCTTGCCGTTATCGGTATCCAGGGCCGCGGTTGGTTCGTCGGCCAAAATCACCTTGGGCCGGTTGGCCAGGGCCCGGGCAATGGCGACCCGCTGGGCCTCACCGCCTGACAGGGCCGAGGGGTAGTTGTTCAGGCGGTGCCCCAGATTGAGGGAGGCCAGGAGTTCGGTCGCCCGGCTTTTGGCCTCTGTTCTGGTCAAGTGATTTATCTCCAGGGCGATCATGACGTTTTCTATGGCGGTCAAAAAAGGAATCAAGTTATGAGCCTGGAAGATGAACCCCAATTTTTCCCGGCGAATCCGCTTCAAATCCAGCCCCGGCAGCCACCCTTCGTCAGCCACCACCGCCCCGTCCAGAATTACCTTGCCGTGCGTCGGTTCATTGATCAGTCCGATAGCGGTCAGCAGCGTTGTTTTACCCGATCCCGAAGGACCGAGAATGGCCACCAGCTCCCCCGGCTTAACCTGGAGCGAGGCATCAATAATGGCCTTAACCGCGGTCTCGCCTTTGCCGTAGATTTTTGTCAGTTTGTCCACTTCGATAGAATACATGATCTAACCAGATTATATAATGTTTAACCGCCCAGGGCTTCAGCCGGCTCGACCTTGAGGGCTTTCCGGATGCCCACAAAGCTGGAGATGGTACAGATAGCCACCACGATCAGGAAAAGAAGTTGCAGATCGACCGGTTCCAGAACGATGCGGCGGGGAAATTTGTCATGAGTAAGAAAGATTAAGGTGTAACCAATGCCGTAGGCGATCACTCCCATGAGGAGCGACTGCTGAAGGATCATGCCGATAATCACCCGGTTCTGCGAACCAATCAGTTTAAGAGTGGCGATCACCCGGATTTTGTCAATGGTCGAGGTGTAAATGATGAGGGAGATGATGACTGCCGAGATGACCAGGAGGATGATCCGGAATAATCCCAATTGCATCTTAGCCTTTTCGATCATGCCCTTAGTCAAAATGTGTGACTGCTCTTCATTAGAGATGGCCCGAAAATGGTTCCAGCGCTGGATGCGATCCTGCACGTCCGGCAAACCGGCCCCGGGAGCCAGCCGGGCCACGACTGTATTCACAATGTGGGTGGATTCTGTGATCCTGGATATGTTTTGATTCAGGAAACCGGCTTGGGCCGGGGAAATGATTTGGATTTCATTGACTTTGGCCGCGACCCTGGCCCGGTCGTTTCTTATGGCGTTATTGTCTTTCTTGAACTGGATATCCTGTGCGTCGGCCAGGCTGACGTAGGCGGCGGGATCACCACTTGAAGAGACCATTTTGCCGGTAATCCCGACGACGGTGTAATCATGGAGTCCCAGGTGGATTTTTTGGCCGAGTTCCATCTTCATCCCTTTAGCGGCCACCATTTCATAATGCTTCTGACGGATATTCCGCCCGGCCGTGATGACCGGCGGGCCGCCGAACCCATTGAGATCATATCCGATGAGATAAAAGCGGAACGGCTGGCCTTGACGTTCTATCTGGAACGTCTGGAAGGATAGGGGAGATGCCTGGGCCACCCCCGGAACCGAGGCGATCCGGTACCGGATATCTTCCGGAAGGCGGGAATTCTCGGCAAATGGCCCGTTCGTGTCCTGCTGGACGACCCAAAGATCGGCCTGGGTGGCGTTGAGAACGGCCAGGGCATCGGCGAACAGGCCCCGGTAGATCCCGCCCATGCTCATGACCACCCCGAGCAGGAGTCCCAGGCCGATGGAGGTCAGGATAAACCGCCCCCGGTGATACCGGATGTCACGGATAGCCAGATTCATCGCGCCGTTACCTTCATCCCGTCGTGGAATTTAGCCATGTCCTCCAGGGGGGCCGTTGCAATTCGGTCCCGCCCGTCAAGCCCGGCTAAAATCTCGGTAAAGTTGCGCCGGTCCTCGATCCCGGCTGTGACCGGTTTGAATTTCAACCGATCTTTCTCAGCGGTCCAGACTCCCCGTGTTTTGCCTTGGGTGACCAGGGCGGCTGAGGGTAAGGACGAGACTTTCTGCCTGGACTCGGTCACGATGTAAACGTCGGCCTGCTCTCCCAGGCGGAAGTCCTTAAGCGGTGGGGTAAAGGCCACGTCCACCTCCAACTCCTCGGTCACCCGGTCACTCTCACGGCCCAGGCGGGACACCTGGCCGGGGAATTGCTCACCGGGCGCGCTACGTAAGGAGATTATGGCCGGCCTACCCACGGCCACCCCTTTCATTTGAGATTCATCCACATTGGTCTTGATCCAGATCATCTGCGGATCGGCCAGGCTGAAGATGGCCAGTCCGGGGGTGACTGTGGCTCCTTTTTCCAGGTTTCGGCTGATGATGATTCCGTCCTGAGGGGCATAGATAAAGGTATCGGCCACCTTGCTCCTGGCAAATCCCAGGTTTGCCTGATTCGCCGCCTGTTCCATTTGGGCGGATTTTACCGCAGCCGTACTCCGGGCCACTTCCGCTTTGGCCACCAGGTAGGTGTTTTCATATTGTTCCGCCTCAAGCCGGGCCACCATATCTTTTTCAAAAAGATTTTTGAATCGGCGGGCATTCTTTTCGGCCAGGGTCACGTTGGCCAGGGCTTTGTGGAGATTGGCCTGCTCCACCTTCCAGTTGGCCGCGGCTCGATTCAGGGCGGCTTCCGACTGACGTTGCTGCTGGACGAAATCGTCATCTTCCAGCCTGGCCAGAAGTTGCCCCCGAGTAACCCGGTCTCCTTGATCGGCAGATAATTCCACTATCCGGCCGGTGATTTTGCTGGAGACACCGACCACCACTTTAGCCTCCACGGTGCCGTTACCGTAGACCTGGGCCGTTAGATCGCGCTTTTCAAGTTTCACAATCTTAACCTTGGGTGGGGCCAGGACGGTCAATTTAAGCAGGGCGGCTGCGGCGCCCAGGATTATCAGCCAGACCATATATTTTTTACGCCTGATCAGTGCCTTTAGCAGGTTCATGCCTTTTTCCTCAAGAATTCTTGCTCATTCTTTTCCCACCGCCCGGTCGAGCCGGGCCAATGTGGAATAGTAATCGTAGACTGCCTGAATATGCGCTGTCTTGGCGTCCAGGGCCTGGGACTGGGCATCGGTGACCTCAATGATATGGCCGACCCCTTCCTGATACCGCCCCATGGCCAGCATCTGATTTTCTCTGGCCGCGGTCAATTCTTTATCGGTGGACGCGATGCGGGCCGTGGCTTCTTTAACTCCTAACCAGGCCGACTCAACCTCTTTTGTGATTTGCAGTATCTGGTTGCTTCGCTGGGCCGCGACGGCCCGGAGCGAGGCTGCGGCTTCTTTTTCCTGTTCGACGGTAGAGAAACCGGAAAAGAGTGGCACGGTTACATTCAATCCCACGGCCCAGACATCGCCGCTGGGTGGAAAATCTTTGTCGGCATATCCCACGCCGGCCGTGCCTGAGATTGTCGGGAGATAACCGGCCCTGGCGGTTTTTAAGGCGGCCGCGGCCGAGTTGGTTAAGGCCTGGAACCGTTTCAGTTCGGCCCTGTTGGCTAGAGCTTCCTGCTGGACCCGGCTCTGTTCCGGCACGGCGATAGAGGTATTCGACGGCTCGACTAAAGGCCGGTCGTCGAAGGCCGGCAATCCCATGGCATTGGCCAGTTCCACCTGGGCCAACTTCAAGTTGTTCTTGGCTCGGATCAAGACCGTCTTGGATGCATACAGGTTGGCTTCGGCCCGGGCGACATCTACTTTGGCCCTAATCCCTTGATTGAAGAACTCTTGTGCTTGCCGGAATACGGCTTCCCTGGCCACGACTGTTTCTTCGGTCGCGGCGACCTGCTTCTCCGCGGCCAGCAGGAGATAGTAGGCTGCTTTAACCCGGAAGGCGATATCCTGGCGGGTTATGGCCAGCGTTTGTCCGGCTGCGGCCTGGTTCCATTCAGCCGACTCCACGGTCCCGGCGGTTTTTCCGAAATCGTAAATATTTTGTTTGAGATAGAAGGCATCAGTGTGAGTTTCCGTCTCCCGGATGGCCTCAAGGGCGGTCAAGAAGGTGCGGCCTTTGGTCCAGTCGGCGGCCAAATTTATCTGGGGGTAATAGTTGGCCAGGGCCTGCCCGGTTCTGGCCGCGGCTCCGGCGATATTCTCCCGGGCTTCGACGAC
>JADFYA010000268.1 GCA_015233285.1 Deltaproteobacteria bacterium
CAGGCGGTGATTAATGGCGTTTTCCAAGGCGGGTGAGACGAAATTAGCCAACATAGCCAGGATGTTGGCATCATATCTGGTAAAACAGAGGAGAGGCGATTGGGCCGGATCGGCACCCTTGGCCGCCAAGATGACGCCGGCATAATCGCTCTTGAATGACAAAAGGGCATAGAGCATGGGCGTAAGGAAAACTTCGTTATCCGAAGGGACGGCCTCCAGCTCTTTGGGAATGGGTGATGACGACTGATTGGCGCAGATCATATCAGAAGCCGGGATGGCCGCGGCAGGATCGAATACTTTAAATGTGGGGGGAACGGTACCGGATTTGGACCGCACCACTATGTTTTGTGAATGTTTGTGCCTGATGTCCAACTGACAACCGGCGGCCCCAATTACCCGGCTGATAATGGTGACGATCTTTTTGGCCAGGTCCTTTGGCTCCAGGGTGGACGACATCACCTTAGCTATTTCGGAAATAATGGATAACTCGGTGATGCTGTTCTCCGCCTCCCGTTTTAGCCGAGAGGCCCCCACCGTTCCCGCCGTGGCCCGGCAGATAGGCATCAACAACTGGAAAATATCACTGTCGAATTCGGTAAAGCTGGTGCTGAGAAGACAGAGTACCCCATAGAGAAAACTATCGTCGGCGACCGGAACGGCGGCCAGGGTGTTATATCCTTCAAAAAACTGGTGGCCGGCCAGATGCCGTTTGCCGTTCAATTGGATGGAGATGGGCTTACGGGTGGTGGCTACCCGATCGAGGATGTCCAGGCGCTGGTCACCAGAGACGCCGGCGGGGGCCGGGAGTCGGCTGTTGCTGGAGGCTTTTAACACCAGTCTTTTGCTGACCGGATCCAGGGTGAATAATAAGACCGAATCTACGCTCAGCTTTTTGGCCAACAACTGGACAATACGCTCCAACCTGCGGTCCAGTTTGATCGTAGAGCTGGTTATATCTATGACCCTTTTTAACAGGTCAAATTTATCATGGGCAAATTCACTCACGGCTCTTTATCTCTCCAGCCGGATTTCGGGTCAGACATGGCCCGGCCATAACCGGCGCTATATGCGTGCCTGGGTGAGGTTCCGAGATCATCATTCTCAAAAGAAAGCGGCCATGACTCCGGCCAAGAATTAGGGGTGGCCCGAGCCTTTTTTTCTTTAACTTGATATTCTACTATAAAAATGACAGGGGAACAAGGTTTCTTATTATGTGCCTAGATAACTAACCAGAATTGCTGCTTACTGGTTCCGAGTTGCGGGTTGCGTGTTACGTGTTCCGGGTTACGTGTTCCGGGTTGCGGGTTGCGTGTTCGTTGGTATTTGGATAAATTTAATTGTATTCACTCCCCACAGGTGAAATGGTAAAGAAAACCAGACAATGCTGAACACGTTGTAACCTTGTTTTTTTATGATTAGTTCCGATTTTGTTTCAAGGCCAATCGTTAGAGGCGACGCGTAACCCGTAACGCTCAACACGTAACCCGTAACCCGTAACCCGCAACGATAAATAATACCTAATAAATTCATAGCGCTAATAACACGATTCGATCAAACTGAGCCAGTGCCCTTGAAATTGTTTCCAAGATGAATTAGATTAGCAGCCATCATTTTAGGATAAAAGGAGAAGTCATGAGTAGAAAAATAGGGTTTATCGGCGCGGGCAACATGGGTGGCGCATTGATTAAAGGGCTGGTCACCAGCCGCAAGGTTACCCCGGACCAGATTACGGCCGCGGATGCTTCCGAATCCCGTCTAAAGAGCCTGTCTCAGGAGTTCGGGATTGTGACGACAACGGATAACTTGGCCCTGGCTCAAACCAGCGAGGTGATCGTTCTGGCGGTGAAACCCGGGGTGGTTAAACCGGTTTTGCTTGACATCAGAGCTGAAATTCCCAAAGGCAAATTGGTCATCTCGGTAGCCGCCGGCATCACCATTGATTTTATTTCGAGCTTCCTGGACATGGGGGTCCGGATCATTCGAGCCATGCCCAATACCCCGGCCCTGATTCAAGCTGGGGCAGTCGGCCTGTCCATCGGGCCTAAAGTTCCTCCAGAAGATGTGGACCTGGCCAAGATGTTGTTTGGTTCGATTGGGCTGACGGTGGTGGTCGGCGAATCGATGATGGACGCGGTAACCGGTCTCAGCGGGAGTGGGCCGGGTTACGTTTTCCTCATTATCGAGGCCCTGACGGATGCGGGGGTCAAGATGGGCTTAAACCGGGCTGATGCTCAGGTTTTGGCCTGTCAGACCTTGTATGGGTCGGCGAAATTGATGCTGGAAACAGGAGAGCACCCGGCTAAGCTGAAGGACATGGTCACCTCTCCGGGTGGTACGACTATGGCCGGGTTGCATGAATTGGAGAAGAGCGGCATCCGGGGCACCATCATTAGCGCCGTTGAAGCGGCTACTCTCCGCTCCAGAGAATTAAGCCGGGGGTAGTAGCCATGCCTTGACCCCCAGACCGGATTAGTTGTCTCAGATTAATCATCGGCGGGGGCATTCGTTTCTCAAGTTTTCTGGGTAGGGGTAGGGTCGTGGGCCGGGGTAGGGTCATGGGCATAGATGCCTCTATCTATAAAAATGTCCAAGAGGTCGGGGTCGAATTGAGTGCCCCGGCCTCTAACCATTTCTTGCAAGCCTCTTTCGACGGATAAGGCGCCGCGATAAGGGCGGGTGCTGGTCATGGCATCGAAGGCGTCGGTGATCACCACAATGCGGGCATCTAGTGGGATTTCCAGGCCCTTTAGGCCATCGGGATAACCTTTACCGTCATACCGTTCGTGATGGTGCCGGATGATCGGCAAGGCCGGAGCCAGGGCCCGAACAGATTTGATCATGCGATATCCGATCTTGGGGTGTTCCTTAAGATGCTCATACTCCTCGGCCGTAAGCGGCCCCGGTTTGTTCAGCACCTGGTCTTGGACTCCGATTTTGCCGGTGTCGTGAAGAAGACTTCCATACTCCAAATATTCCAGTTGCTCTTCCGAAAACCCCACCTCTCGGGCCAATTCCAAGGCCCAGAAGCTGACTCGGTGGCAATGGCCCCTGGTGTAGGGATCTTTGGCTTCAATACCTTCTGACAAGGCCCGGACGGTCTCCAGATTTGTTTCCTTGAGTCGATCCAAAACCTGCTGCAATTCCCTGGTCCGTTCCGCCACCAGCCGCTCTAGATTCTTCTGATAGTGTTTGATTTCCAGCCGCATCCGGCGGCGCTCCAGGGCCCGGTCAAGGCTGATCCCAAGTATATTCAGGTCGATCGGTTTTGACAGAAAATCGTAGGCCCCAGACTTCATGGCATCCACGGCCACTTCAATTTCGCCGTACCCGGTGAGCAAAACCACGGCCAGGTCGGGGTAATGTTGCAGCGCCGACTTAAGTAACTGGATTCCGTCCATGATCGGCATACGAATATCGCTCAGGACAAGATCCACCTCATTTTGCAACAGAATATTTAAAGCCTCCTGGCCGTTGACGGCCGACAGGCAGGTGAATCCCTTTTTGTTTATCCATTTTATTATAAGATTTCGTACATTCGGGTCATCATCGACTACAAGCAGAGTTTCCATTACTCGCCTCACGTTATTCATGATAGCCTCTGTTCAGCGGCGCCCTCTTTTTGAAACTGCGTAATTCAGATAATTATTTAATCTTTCCAACGGTCTATTAGGTAACGTTTATTTTCTTCGAAGACATCACATTCACTTTCGATGTATTCTTCCGCCTGTTGAATGGACATGCGTTCCGTTTTCTTGGCGTATGATAAGGTCTTACCATAATAAATCGGGATTAAGGAGTCCGTGATTTCTTCGTGGGTCGATATTTTGTCTTTGTAGGAAATGGCCATGTCAAAAAGTATGCGAGCCCATAGTTCGCACGGAAAGTCAAAATGGTCCAAAGGAATATCACCGACTTCTTTAAGCTTGTTGAAAGTGGCTTCGGCTAAAACAACTTGCCAGGTATCCATATATCGGTCAAATCCAAGCCGAAAAGACTGGTATAGCCGTCCCTTGTCGATTGACACGGGTGGCGGGGCTTCAACTTCGCCCAGTCCGAATCCGAATATGGCCGTGGGCCGACTCCATTTCACTTTTTTCCAATAGTCGGAGAATTTGATCATCAGATTGAAAATAGTCCCGACCGACTGGCGGAACATGGGCACCAGGTCGGCGGCCGGGTCTTTGGGTTTGTGAATCTTGGGGCGCCCCATAAAGGACTGACATATAGGAATATTATTATTAATAGCCAATGTCGTCATCCAGATATCGGCGCCGAACTGGGCCACGGCTTCGTCCCAGGCTTCCAAATTATGGTATATTTGATTGAGTTTTCCGTTAAACCCGAAGTCGCCGCCGATGGGTTGCCGAACGCGGCGTCCGTAAAGAGTGCGAGTTAGGGGATAGGCGATGCTGTTGGTCAGGGAACCGTCGTACTTGTCGCGGACATAAAGCGGGCAGACAAAGCCGAAGTCCTCAAACAACGGCTGGCCCAGATTCTTTATCCACCGCGGGGTGACGGATCTTAAATCCGCATCGATGATCACGACCGCCTCTGCCTCAAGTTCCGCGACTTTCCTGAATAAATTTTTTAGATTATTGCCTTTGCCCGCGACCCCGGGGTCGGTCGATAGATAGATCTTCGGCACCTCTGTTTCGGTGCTCAAGAAGACTTCTCTGGTTCGGTCGTGGGAGTTGTTATCGCAGTTGATCAAGACAGCCTTAAGATCAGAAAAGTATTGCGCCAGGCCAATGCCGGCCTGGGTTGCAGGGAAGGCGATGTTCCCCGCTTCGTTGTGGGACGGGATGGCCACAACCATATCGGCTTTCTTGACATTATGCGGGTTTTCCTCTCGGACAAACATGATCACTCCGTCTGAATATTGGGGCGGCCGGTTCTTTCCAAAATCTAAAAAGAGACAAAGCCATTTCATCTTTAGTTTGCGCATCGGCATGCTGCCGCCGGTCCGGCTGAGGAAATCATACCAAATTTGGCTTGCCGGTCAATATAATTATCTAAAACAGCGGCCGAAAAGAACCGGAAAGGCTTTTAAGCGGCCTTATTCTGGATATTATGGTCCTGAATTAACAATTAATCTTTGCTTTTCGCCGGGAATTTTTTTTTTACGAGTTGAAGCAGCAGCGATCCGGAAATCCGCGGTGGCGTCCCCTTTGAGAAGCAAAAATGGTGCAAGCAACCATCAAAAGCAATAACGAGTAATTGTCCCCGGAACGCCGCCCCGGGGTCATTGATGAAAGAAACTCTGTTCTTAGCAGTCGCCAAAGTGTA
>JADFYA010000269.1:0-1840 GCA_015233285.1 Deltaproteobacteria bacterium
TTTTGTCCACAAAGGCCGGTTAAGGTCAGGGCAAACCGTCGAGGCCGAAGGTCATCTGGTCCAGATTGGCGATGTCCATACCGGGGCCATGATCACGGCCGGGGGCGATATATTTGTATTGGGGGCGCTCAAAGGATCAGCCTTCGCCGGCGTCGATGCAGGTCGTGAAGCTCTCGTTTTTTCTCTGGATATGCGCCCGACTATCCTTCGGATTGGAGATGTGTTAGCTTCCGGATATGGCGGACAGGACAAAAAAATGTATGGCCCCGAAGTGGCCAAAGTGGACAACGGGGTGATCGTAATTCAGGCCTTGAGCCGTGCCTTTGAGGGGCAACTTGCAGAATTTGTTCCAAAAGGAGAATGTAAGTAGAGCGATTTGACCGCGGTCGGCTGAAGTCGTCGCGAGTGAGAGTATTATAACCGTTTCCAGCAGCAAGGTGGATTATGGAATCAAAGGTATTTGTAGTCACCTCCGGCAAGGGGGGCGTCGGCAAGACCACCGCTACGGCCAATATCGGTACGGCCATGGCCATGACGGGTAAGAATGTACTGGTTATCGATTTAGATATTGGGTTACGCAACCTCGATGTGGTCATGGGCTTGGAAAACCGAGTTGTTTTCACCGTGGTGGATGTAATTAAAGGACGATGCAACCACAAGAAAGCCTTAATTAAAGATCGTCGCGTAGATAACTTGTTCCTCATTCCAGCGTCTCAAATCGACACCAAAGATGCCATCAACGAACAGGAAATCCGTGACTTATGTGCAACTCTGAAAAATGAATTCGACTACATTTTCATCGACTGCCCCGCCGGCATTGAACAAGGCTTTAAAAATGCCATTGCGGCCGCCGATGAGGCCATCGTCATTACGACTCCGGATGTCTCCGCGGTCCGCGATGCCGACCGGATTATCGGCTTACTTGATTCAGAAAGCATCTCTTCTAAGCTAATCATAAATCGCATCAATCCTGAGTTGGTTGCCCGCGGTGACATGCTGACTCACGATGATGTGACCGATATCCTTTCTATCAAGCTTTTGGGGCTGGTGCCTTTAGATGACAGCATAACTACCTCCACCAACCGGGGGGAATTTGCCGTAACGGACGATTCTTCTCCTGCCGGTAGGGCCTTTTTCCGCATTGGTCAAAGATTAAATGGGCACCAGGACTTGCCCATCGAGGTGCCCCAGGTTAAAGGCGGATTTATGAAAAAATTTAGAAAAATCATCTCCGGGCGCTAACACGGGAGAGCAAAATGATTGCTGGATTTATCAAACGGATTATGAAAACTCAGGCCAGCGGGGACGTGGCGAAACAGAGGCTTCAGATCGCTCTCGTCTGTGACCGACTCGAGGTGTCTAAAGAGGTTTTTGGCCTGATCCAACAAGACATGGTGCAGTTGCTGTCTCGTTATTTCGACATCGATACAGATGGGATTGTCTTTAACATCAGCCGAGAAAACAAGAAAGCCCATTTAGTTATCAATACGCCGATACTGAGACTGAAACAGGCCTCTGCCAAAAAAGCAACCAAGACTCTGGCCACCGCCCCATAAATTTGCCGGCACGCGGATTTGACGAACGCCGTTGGACCCAGCCCAATGATCCGAAGCCACATTGCCAACCTCTTGTTTTTGGCTGACTGCCGGGGGCTGATCGCGTAGAGTTTACCAGGGCACCCGGTTAGGCCCTGGAGGCATTTCCCAGCCATAGACAAAACTCAGCCGCTTTTGAGGTCACCTTCTTTCGCGGTAAGACAGACACTACATGGTTGGTATATAAGGAGGCGGAACAACCGTGTCGATTCTTTTAATTTTCTTTTCTTACCTGGTCGGCTCCA
>JADFYA010000269.1:1931-5263 GCA_015233285.1 Deltaproteobacteria bacterium
TAATGTTTCCAGGCTAATGGGCAAGAACTTCGGCTTGATCGTGTTGGCCATTGATATCCTAAAAGGATTTCTGCCGGTCCTGGTGGGGAAGATGATCCTTCCTTCTCAACCGCTGTTCACCCCTTGGATATTGGCCCTGGCTGGTCTGGCTGCTTTTCTGGGGCATGTTTTTCCATTTTCCCTTGGTTTTAAGGGCGGCAAAGGAGTAGCCACCGCGGCCGGGGCTCTGCTGGCCATTTCTCCGGTATCGATCCTTATGGCGGCAGGCATTTTTCTGGCCGTTACTTACAAGACTAAGTATGTTTCCGCCGGGTCATTGACCGGGGCTTTGTCCCTGCCGGCCGTGATCGGCTTGGTCACGGTGACTCGCCCTTATATTCTAATCACCTGGATTATAGCCGCCATCATCGTCATCAAACACAAAGAAAATATCATCCGACTGGCCCGGGGCGAAGAGTCACCCATAGATCTAAAAAAAACGGGCCAATAATATAACGAGGTCAATGGAGGACTTTTATGCGACTTTTCAAAAATTATTTTGTTCTATTCCTGGCCTTGTCCCTGGTCGGCTCTCTGATCTTGGCCCCGTCCAATGCCCTGGCGGAGAAGAAATCCGGAACCGTCTTGATTAACCTGACCCAGGTGGCGTTTATACTTGGGGTGCAATGGGGAAGTGGTGTTTTGACCCTGAATAATGGGAAGAAATATCACTTCAAAATCAGCGGACTTCAGGCCGTGGGAATAGGCGCTTCTCAAATGGAGGCCAGCGGAAGGGTTTATGATTTGGATAAAGTTAGTGATTTTGAGGGAACATATATGTCTTTTAAAACCGATGCCTCCGTTGGCGGAGGGGCGGGTTACCTGTCACTTAAGAATTCAAGAGACGTCATGATGATCTTAGAAACCACTCTTCAAGGTGTCAGCCTGACCGTGGGCGGCAACGGAATGGAAATCAGATTCGAATAATACCACCAAAGACCCCAGATTAAAGTCCTGGCCCGGCCTTTGCCTCGGCCAGGCTAATGAAATCCCGGCGGCTATTCTCCATTCCCGGTGTTTCAAGTCCTCTTCTTTAAACCCCATTCCTCATGGCTTCTAACGAAACGGTTGCTGTTCCATCACTAATGGTTCACTCATCACAAACCATCACGGAGGACTCCTATGCGACTTTTCAAGAAATCTTTGGTTTTCGGGCTGGCCTTGGCCCTGGTCGGCTCCCTGGTTTTGATGCCGTCCAATGCCCTGGCGGAGAAAAAATCCGGCACGGTCTACATTAACATGACTCAGGTGGCGTTTATACTAGGGGTGCAATGGGGACATGGTGTCTTGACCACGAATAGCGGAAAAAAATATAAATTTAAAATCAGCGGACTACAAGCCGTGGGCATAGGTGCTTCTAAATTGGAGGCCAGCGGACGGGTTTATGATATGAAAAAACGCAAGAATTTTGAGGGAACCTATATGTCCTTCAAGACCGATGCCGCCGCGGGTGGAGGGGCGGGATATCTGTCGCTCAAGAATTCGCGGGACGTGAAGCTAATCCTGGAAACAACACTCCAGGGGGTCAGTCTGACCGTGGGCCCCAACGGAATGGAAATTAAATTCGTGGACTAGCCCGCCAAAGCCCCCAGAATCAAAGCCCCGGTCCGGCCTTTGCCTCGGCCAGGCTAATGAAATCCCGACGGCTGATCTTCATCCCCGATGATTCCAGTCCTTCCGGCCAGGAGAAGAAATGGTCCGGGATTTTAAACCTGGGCAGTCTGGCTGACAGATGACTTCTGATCCTATCTGGAACCAAAACACCGCCGGGCCGTGGTCTGACGAAGGCCACCGGCCGGGCTCCATATTCTTCATGCCCCACCGGCACCACCACCACCTCGGTTACCTCCTCCAGTTGACCGATTAGCCTTTCAATTTCCTCCGGCTGGATATTCTCCCCCCCGGAGATAAACATGTTGTCCCTGCGGCCGGTAACCGCTAAATACCCCTGCCCGTCCAGCCGACCCAAGTCCCCTGTCCGAAACCAACCGTCAGCCGTCAGCCTCCGGTCGAACCCGCCTTTATCCAGGTATCCTTTAAACAGAGTTTCGCCCCTGACCAAGATTTCTCCATCTCCGGCTGTCTTGATTTGCCGGTAAGGAAGTAAAGTCCCCGACGTGAGCAAGTGTTCGGCAGAGTCACCAGGCCGGGTGGTCGTAATCTGGGAGGCCATTTCAGTCGAGCCATAGCTGGTGAAGACAGGTAAGCCGGATTCCACGGCCCGCTGGATCAAGGCCGGAGGCATGGGGCTCCCGCCGACCAGGATAGCCTTGACCCGCGACCGAAACCGGGCAGGCACCTCTTGCTGCAACATCCGGTAAAGCTGCGTCGGGACCAAAGACAGGTGGGTGATGTCCAGCCGGGCCACGGCCTCTTCTAAGGACCACTGCGGGGCCGGCAGACCAATGGCGCCACCGCCCAGTATCGCCCGGAATACGATGGATAATCCGCCGGCGTGGTAGAGCGGCAAGGACAGCAGCCACCTGTCCCCAGGCACGAAGGCGATGTTCTGGTTGGAACCCAGGGCGCTGAAATAATGGTTGGCCGAGGAATGCACCACCGCCTTGGGCCGGCCCGAACTCCCCGAGGTAAAAATAATCGTCGCGTCGCCGTCCGGGTCAATCTCCGGAATTGAGGTTTCCATCCGCCGATCCCCGCCGGCCCGGCTGGTTACCAGCTCTGGCAGAGACCATTCTGATATTTCATCAAGTAGACCGGATTTTAGGAAATCATCCGGCCGCACCAGTCGGGAACAGCCGATATCCTTGAGACAATCCGCCATCAGCTTGGCCGGCCACCGGGTGCTCACCGGCACCGCCACCGCGCCCAATAACCGGCAGGCCAATAACAGAATGACATACTCCGGGCAGTTCGGGGCGGCAATGGCCAACCGGGCGCCACCCTCCAGACCGGCGCGCCTTAACCGGGCAGCCGTTTCCTGGACCAGTTGCTGATATTCTCGATAGGTGATCACGGTATCGGCGGCTATCAAAGCCGGAGACGAGCCGAAGCGTTCGGCCGCGTCGAACAGCCACCGGCCTGGTTCAATATCTTTGATCATTACTTGTTCCGCCGTTTAGAACGCAACTCACGGTGGGTCTTGAAAAAATTATACTTTGAACGGGCATAATTGGCGCTTTTTTGCCTTGCTTCTTGCCGCTTCGCTGTGCAGGCAATAATTTGTTTGCACTATCCTAAACCCCGCTGAATGAAGGGGGTGGCCCAGACAACTTGTTGTCTGGGTGGTGAAGCCACAAGAGGGCAAATTAGTTATATTTCCTGATTCAAAATAC
>JADFYA010000026.1:0-12928 GCA_015233285.1 Deltaproteobacteria bacterium
ATTCCGTCCCCACGAGTTGCAGTTCCACATCCTCCATCTGCCATCTGCCCCGCACGATTATCTCTTCGATATTTTACTTAATAACGATGCAAAAGAAGATCCCCCCAAAAAAAGCCTTGACTGTTTAAAACAAATGTTTTAATCATTCGTTTGATTATGTAGGACTACTAAAGGAAGGCTGGAATGGAAGCTGCAGACAAAAAGGGGACCGATACTCGAGAGCGTTTAATCCAGGCCGCGGGAGAGGTCTTTGCCCAGCGCGGCTTTAAAGGCGCCACTGTGCGTGAAATCTCGCGGCAGGCCAACGCCAATATAGCCGCCGTCAATTATCACTTTGGCGATAAGGAAGAGCTGTATTATGAGGTGTTGAAAAACTCGCTCAGCTCCGTACTTGAAAAGTACCCGCCGGATCTCGGCGTCACCCCCGAGTCCACCCCGGAAGAGCGGCTGCATGCCTTCATCCGGTCGCTGCTTTTCCGCGTACTCGACGAAAGCCGCCCCACCTGGCACGCCAGGCTCATGGCCAGGGAAATCGCCGAACCGACGGCTGCTCTCGACCAAATGATCGAAAATATATTAGGCCCGTTATACGGTTATTTGACTATGGTCGTAAAACAACTTATAAGCGATGAAGCAAATGATGAACTGGTCCACAATTGTATGTTCAGCATCATGGGGCAGTGCCTTTTTTATCACAATGCCCGCCACGTCATTTCAAAGCTGTACCATAAAAAATTTGGGCCGGAAGTCATTGAGCGCTTAAGCACGCATATCATGAGATTTTCATTAGGAGCGATGAAGGATTTGGGGATTCTTGACACGAGTCATGCAAAAGCGAACTATATTTCTTCACAATGAAGATTTATGATGAGGTTATGCCTATGATGTTCACTCAAGACGTTAACGAAAATAATGAGCCGCGGCGGACTCTGTTTAGCACCATCCTCAGGCGCTGGTGGATATGGCTGCCGGCATGTATCCTGGTCATCATCGGCGGCTATGCCCACCTGACCAAAGCGGGGGACCAGGCGACGCCCCAGGCCAAGAAAGGGTCGTCCGCTGCGCCCAAAAGCGTACCCGTTGTGGCGACCGCGGCAAAACAAGGGGACATAAAAATTTATCTTAACGGACTCGGGGCCGTCACCCCGCTCAACACCGTCACCATCAAGAGCCGTGTCGACGGGCAGTTGATGAAAGTCATGTTCCGGGAAGGCCAGACAGTCAACAAGGGATACCTTCTGGCCCAAATCGACCCGCGGCCGTTTGAGGCACAGTTGACCCAGGCCCAAGGGCAGATGGCCCGAGACCGGGCCCTGCTTGAAAACGCCCAGGTGGATGTCAAACGCTACCAGGAGTTGATCGCCCAGGATTCCATAGCCAAGCAGCAACTGGACACTCAGAAAGCCCTGGTGCGCCAGTATGAAGGGGCGGTCAAGATCGATCAAGGCCAGATCGATAACGTCAAATTGCAGTTGATTTACTGCCGCATCACTGCGCCGGTCAGCGGACGGATCGGGTTGCGCCTCGTGGATGAGGGTAACATCGTTCACGCCGCTGATGCCAACGGGTTGGCCGTCATCACGCAGCTACAACCCATTACGGTTATTTTTTCCATACCGGAGGATAATCTTCAGTCTGTGCTGGAGAAACTTAAAGCGGGCATCCAGTTGCCGGTGGAAGCCCTCAATCGCGAGCAATCCAAAAAACTTGCCACGGGATACTTGCTGACCGTCGATAACCAGATCGACCCGACCACCGGCACGGTTCGGCTCAAGGCTGAGTTCCCCAACAAAGACAGTGAACTGTTCCCCAACCAATTCGTCAATGCCCGCCTGCTGTTGGATACTAAGCGCGGGACCGTGACTGTCCCGGCCGCCGCCTTGCAACGAAGCCCCCAGGGAGCTTTTGTATATATTGTCAATGATGATCAGACGGTCGCGGTGCGTCCGGTCTATGTCGGACCCGGTGAAGGCGATTCGATATCCATCGACAAAGGACTCTCGCCTGGGGAACTCGTGGTGCTCGAAGGTGCGGAAAGGCTGCGTGCCGGCAGCAAAGTAGAAGTAAAGGTTCAAGGCGCCAAAACCTCCCAAAAGGGCAATTGATGAATCCCTCGCGTATCTTTATTTTGCGTCCCGTTGCGACGGCCCTGCTGATGGTGGCCATCCTCCTGGCCGGCGCCGTGGCCTATCGCCAATTGCCGGTTTCCGCGCTGCCCCAGGTGGATTATCCGACCATCCAGATACTCTCTTTTTTTCCTGGGGCCAGCCCCGATGTCGTGGCCTCATCAATTACGGCACCCCTGGAGCGGCAATTCGGCCAAATGCCGGGTCTGAAGCAGATGACCTCCAACAGCTCAGCCGGCAGTTCGGTGATCACGCTGCAATTCATTCTGGACCTCAGTCTGGACGTCGCCGAGCAACAGGTGCAGGCCGCCATTAATGCCGCAGCCACGTACTTGCCCAGGGACCTGCCCAACCCTCCGGTATACAGCAAGGTCAACCCGGCTGATGCGCCCATCCTGACGCTGGCCCTGACCTCGAAGGCCCTCCCCTTGCCCAAAGTCGAGGACCTGGCCGACACCCGACTGGCCCAGAAGATATCGCAAGTACCGGGCGTCGGGCTGGTCAGTATCAGCGGCGGGCAAAGACCCGCAGTGAGAATTCAGGCTAATCCGACGGCCCTGGCCGCCTACGGCCTAACCCTCGAAGACCTGCGGGCCGCCATCGTTGCAGCCAATGTCAACCAGGCCAAAGGGGGATTCGACGGCCCGCGCCAGTCCTATATCATCGGAGCCAATGACCAGCTCCTCTCCAGTAGCGAATACCGGACGTTGATTGTCGCCTATCGCTCCGGTGCTCCGATAATTTTGTCCGATGTGGCCGATGTGGTCGACGACGCCGAAAACGTAAAACAAGCGGCCTGGATGAACACATCCCCGGCTGTTATCGTCAACATCCAGCGCCAGCCGGGGGCCAATGTCATTGAAGTCGTCGACCGCGTCAAAAAACTTCTGCCCCAGTTGCAGAGCGCCCTACCCGCGTCCGTGCAGGTGTCCATACTGACCGACCGGACCACGACCATCCGCGGGTCGGTCGCGGATGTGCAGATCGAGCTGATTTTGGCGGTGGTGCTGGTGGTCCTGGTCATCTTTCTCTTTTTGCGCAACCTGGCCGCCACGATCATTCCCAGCGTGGCCGTTCCCCTGTCTCTGATCGGGACCTTCGGAGTGATGTATTTGCTGGGGTTCAGTCTGAACAACCTGTCCTTAATGGCCCTGACGATTTCAACCGGGTTTGTGGTCGATGACGCCATTGTTATGATCGAAAATGTGTCTCGATACATCGAACAAGGGGAATCACCCCTGGAGGCCGCCCTAAAGGGGTCCCAGCAAATTGCCTTCACCATCGTGTCCTTGACCATCTCGCTCATCGCCGTGCTCATCCCACTTCTTTTCATGGGTGATGTGGTGGGCCGGTTGTTCCGTGAATTCGCCATCACCCTCGGCGTGACAATCCTCATCTCGGCCGTGGTCTCTCTGACTCTGACCCCGATGATGTGTTCGCGGCTGCTTCACCATACACCGGAGGAAAAGCAAGGCCGCCTTTTCCGGGCCTCGCAGCACATGTACGACAGAGTCATCGAACTTTACGGAACGACTCTTCGCTGGATTTTGAAACGACAAACGGCGACGCTGCTCGTGGCCCTGGCTACCCTGGCCCTGACGGTTTTCTTGTTCGTTATCATCGCCAAAGGTTTTTTTCCGGTTCAGGATACCGGCATCATTCTGGGTATCTCGGAGGCGCCCCAATCTATCTCGTTTAAGGCCATGGCGGAGCAACAACAAGCCCTGGCCAAGGTCATCCTGCAAGATCCGGGAGTCGAAAGCCTATCCACGTTTATCGGAGTTGATGGAATCAATACCAGCCTGAACAGCGGACGGGTCCTGATTAACCTGAAGCCGTTAAAAGAACGCAAATTAAACGCCACCGATATCATCCGCCGCCTCCAACCGGAGCTGGCCAAGCTTCAGGGTATCTCACTGTTTATGCAGCCGGTACAGGATCTTACGGTTGAGGATCGGGTCAGCCGAACACAATACCAGTACAGCCTGGAAGACCCCAGCCTTGACGAATTGAACTACTGGACCCCCAAATTGGTGGAGGCTTTGAGGAAACTGCCCGAGCTTCGCGACATGAGCAGCGATCTACAAAGCAACGGGCTGCAGCTTACGCTGGACTTCGACCGGAACACGGCCTCACGGATGGGTATCACTCCCCAGATGATTGACGACACCCTTTACGACGCCTTCGGCCAGCGTCAAGTTTCAACTATATATACCCAGTTGAACCAATATCGCGTCGTTCTCGAGGTTAAGCCCGAATTCCAACAAAATCCGGACAAACTAAAAATGATCTACGTCCGCAGCGCCGGCGGCGGGCAAGTGCCGTTAAGCGTCATCACGAGCCATAAAGAGACGACCGGGCCTCTGGTCATCAGCCACCAGGGTCAGTTTCCATCCACGACGTTGTCGTTCAATCTGGCGCCGGGAAAATCTCTGGGTGACGCCGTTCAGGCTATCGAGGCGACGACGAAAGAGCTGGGGTTACCTCTTAGCATCCGAGGAAGTTTTCAGGGTACGGCTCAAGCCTTCCAGGCGTCTCTAGCCAACGAGCCGATACTCATTCTGGCCGCCCTGGTGACGGTCTACATCGTGCTCGGAGTGCTGTATGAAAGCTATATTCACCCGATTACGATCCTGTCCACCCTTCCCTCAGCCGGAGTCGGGGCGATTCTGGCCCTGCTTTTGTTTCGGACTGAGTTCAGCGTTATCGCCCTGATCGGGATTATCTTGCTCATCGGCATCGTGAAAAAGAACGCCATCATGATGGTCGACTTCGCTCTGGATGCGGAACGGAACGAAGGAAAGCCCCCGGGGGAGGCCATTTACCAGGCCTGCTTGCTGAGATTCCGGCCGATCATGATGACGACCATGGCGGCCCTGCTGGGGGCGTTACCTCTGGCTATAGGGACCGGTCTGGGCTCGGAGTTGCGTCACCCCCTGGGCATTTCCATCGTCGGCGGGCTGATCTTCAGCCAGATTCTTACCCTTTACACGACTCCGGTGATCTATCTCTGGTTCGACCGGTTGGCCACGCGCTTCGGCCGGCGCCGTTTTCAGTCCTCATATCCGGAGACAATCTGACGGCATCAGCGTCGGCGGTTATCGAAACTTAAAACCTGAAGGCGAAGACCAAGAATTATATGAACATTTCGGCACCTTTTATAAAGCGACCCGTCGCCACCACGCTCCTGACGATCGGCATGGCCCTGGCCGGGATGATCGCCTTTAATTTTTTACCCGTGTCGCCCCTGCCGCAGGTTGATTTTCCGACGATCCAGGTCTCGTCCTCCCTGCCGGGAGCGGATCCGGAGACCATGGCCACATCAGTTGCCGCGCCTCTGGAACGGCAATTGGGTCACATCGCCGGGGTAACCGAGATGACGTCGACCAGTTTCACCGGATCGACCAATATCGTGTTACAGTTTGAGTTGAACCGCGACATCAACGGAGCGGCGCGCGATGTCCAGGCCGCCATCAATGCGGCGCGAAGTTACCTGCCGGCGAACCTGCCCGAAACTCCCAACTACCGCAAGGTCAATCCGGCTGATGCCCCGATTCTCATCCTGGCCCTCATTTCCGACAAGGTTAGCAAAGCGGCGATGTATGACGCGGCTTCAACCATTCTCCAGCAAAAGCTGGCTCAGGTGGAGGGAGTGGGCCAGGTCTTCGTGGGAGGCGGCTCATTGCCGGCAGTCAGGGTGGAGTTGAATCCGGCTGCGTTGAACAAATATGGGATCGGCTCTCAAGACGTCCGCACCTTGCTGCGCAGCACCAACGTGAACCGGCCCAAGGGACAACTGGCCGACACGACCCGGACCTGGGAGATAAAGGCAAACGATCAGCTATTTAAGGCTGAGCAGTACCGGTCCTTGATCGTGGCTTACCGGAATGGGGCGGCAGTCAGGTTGTCGGATTTGGGCGAGGTATTAGATTCGGTGGAGGATCTTCGGGCCGAGGGATTCGTAAACGGCCGGCCGGCCGTAATGGTGGTTATCTTCCGGCAACCGGGAGCCAATATCATCGAAACGGTCGATCGGGTCCAAAACCTGCTCCCTCAATTAAAGGCTTCTATTCCCCAGGACATCGATCTGCCGATTGTGCTCGACCGAACCCCGCCGATCCGCGGTTCTCTGAAACACGTCGAGCTGACGCTGATTATTTCAGGCGCGCTGGTCATCCTAGTTGTCTTCGCCTTCCTGCGAAATGTCCGGGCCACTCTTATCCCGAGCATCGCGGTTCCGGTCTCGCTCATCAGCACCTTCGGAGTTATGTATCTGTGCGGCTACAGCCTGGACAACCTGTCCCTTATGGCCATGACCATCGCCACGGGATTCGTCGTTGATGATGCTATTGTCGTGCTCGAAAACATCACCCGATACATGGAAAAGGGGGAATCGCCGCTGCAAGCGGCGTTTTCCGGGGCAAAAGAAATTGCCTTTACCGTCTTGTCCATGAGCTTTTCTCTGGTTGCGGTATTCATCCCTATCCTTCTGATGGGAGGCATGGTCGGCCGGCTGTTCCGTGAGTTCGCCGTGACCCTCTCCGCGGCTATTTTGATCTCTCTTGTGGTGTCTCTAACGACGACCCCTATGATGTGCGCGGTGCTCCTAAGGCACGAAGAAGACAGCGCTCACGGGCGGATGTTCAGGGCCAGCGAATGGGTCTTCAACATGATGCGCCACGGCTATGATGTAAGCCTTCGCTGGGCATTGAGGCACCCCCGGTTCATGCTCACCCTGACGGTGCTCACGGTGGGGGTCAGTATCTATTTGTTCATGATCGTTCCCAAGGGCTTTTTCCCCGAGCAGGACACCGGACGCATCAGCGGCAACATTATAGCCTCGCAGGACATATCATACCAGGCCATGAGAGACAAGTTGTCGGCTATTGTCGATATCATCAAAAGCGACCCTGACGTGACTTACGTGACCGGCTTCACCGGCGGCGGCGGTCGGGGCGGTTCGGCCACCAATACGGCGCGGATGTTCATTTCGCTGAAACCGTTTGGGGTACGGAAAGCCGACGCCCGGCAGATAATTGGAAGGCTGCGTAAAAAGCTGGCTCAAGTCCCGGGCGCTCCCACCTATCTGCAACCGGTGCAGGATTTGCGCATCGGCGGAAGAGGCGGCGCCGCTCTGTATCAATATACGCTCCAGGGAGACAACCTGGCTGAGCTGAACACCTGGGCCCCGCGGATGATGCAGCAACTGCTGACATTGCCCGAGCTGGTGGATGTCAACAGTGATCAGCAGGACAAAGGGCTACAGGCTTCGTTGGTGGTCGACCGCAACGCCGCGTCAAAACTCGGCCTGACATCGCAACTCATAGACGATACCCTGTATGACGCCTTCGGACAACGTCAGGTGACCATCGCCTACACTATGTTGAACCAATACCATGTGGTCATGGAAGTGGCTCCAAGCTTTTGGCAGCGGCCCGACACGTTGCGGAACATTTACATTCGGTCCTCCACCGGGGCGGAGGTGCCGCTGAGCAGTTTCACCCGCTATGTGCCTACGGCTACGTCTCTTTCCGTAAATCATTTGGGCCAGTTTCCGTCGGTGACCACCTCGTTTAATCTGTGGCCGGGAGCCGCGCTCGGGGATGCCGTGAAGTCGATTGAACAGGCCGCGCGCAAGCTGGGATTGCCGGCCGGCATCCGGGCCAGCTTTTTGGGTACGGCCCAAGCCTTCAAAGCCTCGCTGGCAAACCAACCCTGGCTGATTCTGGCTGCTCTGGTTACGGTTTACATCGTGCTCGGGATACTATACGAAAGCTATATCCACCCGATCACCATTCTCTCCACCCTGCCCTCAGCCGGTGTCGGGGCTCTTTTCGCCCTGCTGGTCTCGGGCACGGAGCTCAATCTTATCGCCATGATCGGCATCCTCCTGCTGATAGGTATCGTCAAGAAGAACGGCATCATGATGGTCGACTTCGCCTTAGCCACCGAACGTCAAGGGAAAGTGGACTCCGCTGAATCGATTTATCAGGCCTGTCTCCTGCGGTTCAGGCCCATCATGATGACGACCATGGCCGCCCTATTGGGGGCGCTGCCTCTGGCGGTAGGGGGGGGAGTGGGGGCGGAGCTTCGGCGCCCGCTCGGTATCGCCATCGTCGGCGGGTTGATCTTCAGCCAGATGCTGACACTCTATACAACGCCGGTCATTTATCTTTACATGGACCGCTTTCGGCTATGGTTCCAAAACGTCCGGACAGGACGCCGACTGCGGAAAGAAACAAACAAGATTGCTTAGCTCGGTGCTGGTTGCTGGTTACCTGTTGTTTGTTGCTTGTTGCTTGTTGCTTGTCAATGCCATTGAATTAAGATTCCGGATTGGTGTCCGCATTACCCAGGGTGGGATCAAAAAGGGACAATTATGACCGTTCAAAGTATAACAAAGTTCTTCAAAGCATACTCGGAGCCGAAGCGGCTGACATTCGCCGCGGCGGTCGGAGTGCTTTTACTTTTCACCGGCTGTACGGTCGGTCCGAATTACGTCCGTCCCAAAGCCGCCGCGCCCATCGCTTATAAGGAATCGGAAGGCTGGAAAGTGGCCCAGCCCAGGGACCACCTCATCCGGGGGGCATGGTGGGAGATTTTCAATGATCCTCAGTTGAATGCTTTGGAAGAACAAGTCAACATCTCCAACCAAAATCTGGCCGCGGCGGAGGCTCAGTTTCGACAGGCCCGGGCCCTGGTTCAGTCGGCTCGGTCCGCCTTTTTCCCTCAAGTCACGGCTGGAGCAACTTTCACGCGCACGCGCCGTTCTCTCAATACGGCCGGCGGCTCTCTTGGTTCGGCCGGTCCCGATACAGACTTGCTCCTGCCAGGCAACGTGTCTTGGGAATTGGATGTCTGGGGCCGGGTTCGGCGGTCTGTAGAGTCCAGCCAGGCCGGCGCCCAGGCCAGCGCCGCGGACCTGGAAACGATCCGTTTAAGCATCCAGGCCGAACTGGCCCAGGATTATTTCTCGCTGCGCGCATTGGATGCCCAAACGCGGCTTTTTGACGAAACGATCACCGCTTACCAGAAATTTCTCCAGGTGACCAAAAACCGGTACGAAAAAGGGGTGGCCTCCAAGGCTGACGTTCTTCAGGCGGAAACCCAGCTCAAATCCACCCAGGCACAAGCGATCGACGTCGGCGTGGGGCGGGCCCAGATGGAACATGCCATAGCCGTACTCCTAGGCAAACCCGCCTCCGACCTGTCCATTCCCCTGGCCCCGCTGACAACGGCTCCACCGCCCATACCCGTTGATGTGCCGTCGGAACTCCTGGAGCGCAGACCCGACATCGCCGCAGCCGAAAGACGCGTCGCCGCGGCCAATGCCCAGATCGGAGTAGCCGAGGCGGCCTTTTATCCAAGACTTACTTTGGGCGCATCCGGGGGATTTGAAAGTACGATGCCGGCCTCCTGGCTGTCGTGGCCAAGCAGCCTCTGGTCAGTAGGGGCGGCTCTCTCCCAGACAGTGTTCGACGGGGGAGCAAGGCGAGCTTTGACCGATCAGGCCCGGGCGGCTTACGACGCCAATGTGGCCGCCTATCGTCAGACTGTGCTTAATGGATTTCGGGAGGTTGAAGACAATCTGGCCGCTCTTCGGATCCTGGAGGATGAAGGGCGGGTCCAGGATGAGGCAGTGAAGTCCGCAGAGCAATCCGTAACCGTGAGCACCAACCAGTATAAGGCAGGGACGATCAGTTACCTTGAAGTCCTGGTTGTTCAAACAATCGCCCTAACCAACGAGCGGGCCGCCATCAATATCCTTGGCCGCCGGATGACCGCCGGTGTTCTTCTCATCAAAGCCCTGGGTGGAGGATGGCGATCCTTGGATTTGCCTTCCACCGACAATATCGCCGGCAAACTGGAGACCGCGCCCAGCAAGCGTTAGCCTGGAGAATTCGCTAAGTGGATCAAGAAACAGAAAAACTGAAGATCCGGCCGGTTGAAGAATTCGTCGCTTTTTTGCAAAAAATCGGCCAAACCAGTATTGACGGCCGGCCGGCCCAGGCCAGTCGAACCGCCTTTATCACCGCCTTTATGCGGGCCTTCCACTCCATCAACGAAAACCCCAAGGTCTTCGACGACTGGATGGCCGCGCGGTTGCTCTCCACTGAGGAATACGCATTTTTCGAGGAGATGTACTATCGGGGGACCGTAAAAGATGAGACTGAGGAGCCGGTTTCGCCCACCCAACGCCGGGCGGTGGTCACCGCGGTCTTGCGGGCGGGGGCGGCCGGAGGAGTTCTCAGCCGAGCCCGGTTCGCCGAGGACTCACTTGAGACTGCCATCGACCGGGGTATTCGGCAGTATGTGCTTTTAGGGGCCGGACTGGACACCTTCGCTCTTCGCCGGGCCGACCTTCTCGATAAAATTCAGGTTATTGAGGTAGATCATCCGGCGACTCAGGCACTCAAACGCCAACGTCTGTCTGCCATGGGCCATTTGGCCCCGCCCTCGCTGGAATTCATCGCCGTCGATTTTTCCCAGGAAAATTTGCCCCAGGCCCTCTCCCGTTCTTCCTTCGATTTTGAAACCCCGGCCTTTTTCAGTTGGCTGGGCGTAACCTATTACCTGGAGCGAGAAAATCTGTTTCAGGTTCTCCACAGCTTGAGTGAGACGGCCGCTCCCCACAGTCGGGTGGTTTTCGATTATATGGACACCGAGGCTTTCGATCCGGACATGGCCACACCACGAGTGAAAGACCTCAGGAACAAAGTCCGGCTTCTGGGTGAACCGATGAAAACAGGCCTGGATCCCAGGACATTGGAAAAGGATCTCAGGCAGGCCGGATGGAAGCTGCTTCAGAACCTGGCACCCAACGATATAGAAAAAATCTACTTCCAAGAAGGGCCGGAGGGATTTCGAGCCGGAAAGCACATTCATCTGGCCCTGGCGAGCTTGCCCGGCCGATGAAAATCTTTTGTCCATCGCGGCCCGTGGCTCAAGAGTTAATGGATTATCGAAAAAATCTTTACAAAACGATTGGAATATCGTATAGCCGAACAATCCCCAACCCAAAACCCTACCAGTAGGTACCGCAAATTTCCATCCCGACCATGACTGTCAAGGGCCACCCAAATAAACTTAAACCGGTAACAGGAGATGGCGAAGTGAAAATATTGAGAAGGCTGGTTATGGCTACCTTGGTTGTATTGTGGGCCGTCACCGGATCAGCCTTAATGGTCTGGTCACAGGATAAAGCCCAAGGCATTCCGCCCAAGCTCAACTTAGACGAGGAGAAGCTAAAGGCGAACATCCTGGCTCGGATCCGGACCATCCAAAACGAAGGAGCATCGGGTAGCCGGACTTTCGAGGCCGCTTCGGTGGTGATCAAGAAAAAAGTCCCTTTCACTCTGGGATCAGTGGATTTCTTTGCGGTCAGAGCTATGTTGGTCCCGCCCAGCGTGGCGGCCGACCAGAAGCCGGGCGTGCTGGATTTGATAGTGGACCATACCGGCCGGTTCCGGTTCACCGATATACGAGATATGGTGACTGGAAAGAGCTTGACCCAGGCGCACCTGGCTGAAGCTGCCCGAGTCGAGATTCCGGGAGGCGTCAGGGTGGAAATACTTGAGGGATCAAACCGGCATGACGTGGCGCTTATGGCCAAGCCGCCCAAGTCCGAACTCGATGAGCAGAGACTAAAGGACAATGTTTTGGCCCGGGTCCGGTCCGTAAGAAGTAGTGGGGCGCCGGCTGCTCAAAACTTTGGGGCCTTCGCCGTGGATATCAAGAAAAAAGTCCCTTTTGATGTCGGACCACTAGGTCTATTCGCGGTCAGGATGATGGTGCTTCAGCCGAGCCCCGCACTCGACCCCAAACCGGGTAACCTGGCTTTGACGGTGGACCATACCGGCCGTTTTCAGTTCTCTGAGATAGATGAGCTGGCCACCGGGGCTAGCCTGTCCCACGCGGCCATGGCCGAAGCCACACGAGTTAACCTACCGGACAAATTATCGATAGCTGTATTTAACGGATCCGGAAAACATAACGTCGTGACTGTTTCAGATCCCTTTTGTCCGGCTTGCCGGAAGGTCTGGAATCATCTGTGGAGCCGGCGCGACCAACTAAAGTCGATCAGGATATGCCATTATCCGGTGCATCCCGGCTCTGAGGTCGTCTTCGCCATAATATTACACGCCCACGCAAAACAAATCAGCCTGGCCGAGGTAGTCAATTTTGCCTACACCAAGCTGGAGATGAAAGAAAAGCCTGAAGAAATAATTCAGCAATTTTTTGACGCCTTTCCGAAGCTCCAGAAAAGCCTGGGCGGCAACACGACGGTTGCTTATAAAATCCTAACTGTCTCCTATGCCTCTTTGCTGAACTCTGAAGTCAGTGAAACGACATCATTAGGCGTCACCTCGGTTCCCATCGTCTTCATTGACGGGACCATGGTCATTGGGTTCGAGGAAAAGCAAATTACCGAGTTAACGTCATGAAATCGGGCTCCTCACCATTCATCGCGGTAGTCAGCCTGGCTGGATTGATTTATTGTATCTGTTCGGCCGCCGGATTGACCGAGTCTTGGTGTTTTACCCAAGGTTGCCGGGTCTATAAAGACTATTCCTTCGCCGGGATATCTCTTTATTGGTTCGGCGCCCTGGCTTTCGCTGTTTTGGCGGCTTTTTCCCTGATCCGGCCGGGGTCCAGGTATCTGCTGGGGATAGCCTCCTTATTTGTCTTGGGTGACTGTTGCTTTCTTTTTTTTCAGATAATGCTTTGGCCATGTGTCAGTTGTCTCCTGGCCGCGGTTTGTCTTGGCTCGGCCTACCTGGCGCTTATTCGGACCCAGGGCC
>JADFYA010000026.1:12938-17006 GCA_015233285.1 Deltaproteobacteria bacterium
CTGCAGGGGCGGGGGATGAAGATCATCTTTTGTGTCTGGCTGCTTCTCTTTATGATCAATGTCACCTTGGCGGCCAAAGAGTCCGTCTCACCCTGGCCGATCTATGGCCGGCCCGATTCTCCCATCCAGGTATTCTATTCGGCCACCTGTCCCTCATGCCGAAAAATGATTCAAGACCTGATGAAACGGCCGGACCTGCTCCCTCGTCTGGCTCTCTACCCTATCGCTAAAAATGAAGAAGACTACCTTCAGACCGCTTTTCTCGCCTCACTCCTAAAAGAGGGCTGCCCCCTCTGGGAGGCCTTCACCCGGCATTGGCAAAAAGAGGCTCCAGCTTCCCTCGTTTTTGACCGGTGGCTCACATCCATCAACCTGTTCCGCAACAAGATTGCCTTAAGCCGGACGGGGGCCACGACCATCCCTCTAATTATCTCAAGCATTCCCTTTGGTTCGGAAGCATTGTCCAGCTCAAGTTTACCCGGTTGTTCAGCCGCGTCAAAAAGTCGGAATGAGCCGTGCCGGGATGAGTCAACCGAGGCGTTGAAAAACATCTTTCGTTGATTGGTAGAGGACATTGACCGGAGAGATCCGATCATCAGGCAGGCCGGCTCCCGCTGGGGCGAGTCGGATTGACGCCCGCCTTTTGATGCCTTAACCGGTAGACATAGGCCAGTATTTCGGCTACGGCCTGGAACAGATCAGCCGGGACCTCCCGGCCAATGTCTACTTGCTTGTAAAGGGCCCGGGCGAGCGGGGGATTTTCCAACGTGGGGACATTATTCTCTTTGGCCAGCTCCCTGATGCGTCTGGCCACCTCATCAGCGCCTTTGGCCGTAACGGTGGGGGCATTCATTTTATTTTCTTCGTATTTCAGGGCTACCGCAAAGTGAGTCGGGTTGGTGATGACCACGTCCGCCTTGGGCACCGCCTCCATCATCCTTTTCCTGGCCATTTCTCTTTGAATCCGACGGATGCGGGCTTTGACCATCGGATCACCTTCCATTTGTTTTGCTTCATCTTTAACTTCTTGCTTCGTCATTTTCAACTGTTGCTCATTCGTCCATTTTTTGTATCCCCAGTCAAACAAGGCCAGGATGAGGAGCATTACGGCGCACCAAAGAAGTATTCTAAAGCAGACTAAGCTCATGTATGCCAGCATGTCCCATATTCCGATATCCATTAATTGCATCAGTATGGGGAGTTCGTTTTTAACGGCCCGATAAGCCACCACCCCGATAATGACCAGCTTAAGAATGTTTTTGATTAACTCGACCAACCCCTGAACAGAAAATATTTGCGAGATACCACTCATAGGATTGATATTGGAGAATTTGGGTTTGATGGAATCCCAGGAGACCAGCCACCCGACCTGAACAATATTGGCCAACAGGGCCACGACCACACCGGCGGAAAACAAAGGCAATAACATCAAGGCCATATCTTTGAGCATTTCAATGCCCAGATAATTGGTATCGGAGATATTCAATGGCCCGAGCGTGGCGCACCTTTCCAACATGCCTTGCATGTTGGCCATCATGCGGCGGACCATCCCCGGACCCGTATAATAGAAAACTCCCAAAGCAACAAACAATACGGCCACGGAAGCCAACTCCGGGGTTTGGGGTACCTGACCCTTTTCCCTGGCTTCGGAGCGCCGCTTCCCACTAGGCTGTTCGGTTTTTTCCTGATCTGATCCTTCTGCCATGGCGGATCCTTTCGGTTAGCCGGTTTGGACGGCTATTTGAGAGACCTGAGCATGGTCTGAATCTGTCCGGTGAGTTCACTCATGGAGTTGGTTAGAACGTAGTTGAATATAGGGGCGGCTAAGGCGATGGCCAACAGCCCGCCGGCGATTTGAATGGGCAGACCCAGCATAAATATGTTCATCTGAGGAGCGGTCCGGCCCAGGACGCCCAGCGTCAAATTAATAAATAAATTCATGGCCATGACCGGGGCCGAAAATTTGAGGGATAAGATAAACATCTTGGAAAACAAATCCATCAACACCGACGAAGTGGCCCCGGACAGGCTGACCGTCAGGGGAGGAATCATAATGAAACTCTCCGCGAAACCGGTCAAGAAGACGTGATGCGCATTGAAACAAAGGAAAAACAGGGTCGCCACCATGTTCTGGAAATTGCCGATGACCGATGCCTGGGCGTTGGTCATGGGGTCGAAAGCACTGACAATGGACAGACCCATTTGGAACCCCATGATTTGGCCGGCCAACTCCACCGCACCCAGGACAAATTGAACCGTTAACCCGATCAACGCCCCGATCATCACTTCCCCGATCATTCCCACCACCAGGGCAAACAGATTAGTCTTCAAGGGAGGAATTTCCACCACCGGCATCAAGACAAAGGTGATCACCATGGCCAGCCCGATCTTGGTCCGGGTCGGCACGCTTTTGGCCCCAGTAATCGGGGATACGAACAAGACCGCGGCAATCCGGAAAAAAATCAGCAAGAATGTTTCTATATGGGCCGGAGTAATGTTAAACAGGTTCATCGTGTTATCCACATTGGGCGGGTTTCCCGGCGGCGGCTCTGCCTGATGGCCGAAAACTAGAGACTAAAAGGCCGGGTGCGGTTAAGCATGTTATTTGACGTAGAGCGGAAAATTTGTAAGAATGTCAGCAGTATAATCAATAAACAAGCGCATCATCCAGGGTAAAAAGAATAGCATGCCCATTAACACGGCCACTATCTTAGGAACAAAGGTCAAGGTCATTTCCTGAATGTGGGTCACGGCCTGAAATATGCTGATGGCCAGGCCCACGACCAGGCCCAGACCAAGCATCGGGGCGGAGAGCAGCAAAGTAATTTCAACGCCCTGCCGGGCAAAACCAACCACAAAATCGGTCGTCATATCAATTCTCCTTACTGAAAACTCTTGACCAGGGACCCGACCATTAGATTCCAACCATCGACCAGCACAAACAGCAGTAGTTTAAACGGGAGAGAGACCATCACGGGAGGAAGCATCATCATACCCATGGACAAGAGGACCGAGGCGACAACCATGTCCAGCACCAGAAATGGGACGTAGATCAAGAAGCCGATCTGGAAAGCCGTTTTGAGTTCACTAATGACAAAGGCGGGGACGAGGTTCTGAATTTTTATATCTTCCCGGCTGTTAGGTTTCTTTTCCTTGGCCATGGCTACAAAAATGGCCAGGTCTTTATCGTTGGTATGTTTAAACATAAAGGTCTTAACCGGATCCAACGCCTTATCAATAGCTTCTTTATAGGTGATGTGTTCCTCAACATAAGGCTGGATGGCATTCGTATTAATTTGTTGCCAGACCGGGGTCATAATGTAACAAGTCAAGAACAAAGCCAGCCCCACCATAATTTGATTCGGCGGCATCTGCTGGGTGCCCATGGCCTGGCGCAGGAAAGAAAATACGACAATGATGCGGGTGAAGGAAGTCAACATGACCAGGATGGCCGGAGCCAGGGAGAGGATGGTGAAAAGGGCGAGGATCTGAATGCCAGTGTTGACCTGCTCCGGTTGCGTCGCCTTGTCCAGGCCCAGCCGAACGGTGGGTAGGACCAGGCCCTCGGCCGAGGCAACGCCGCAATAGCTAAGTCCGGTCAAAACCAGAATGAGGATGAGGATGATTTTTCGCATGTCGTGGTCCCTCTCGAAGACAATGGAGTCTGATCAGATAGTCATCCGGACCGTGGCCAGCATGATTAACCTCACCCGCGGGGTGAGATCCGGTCCGGCCGGGCCAACCGGTCCTGCAACGAGTTGCCTTAACTTTCGGATTAAATACTTTGCATAAATCATGCCTTGTTGCCCTCCAGCTTTTCATTTTCCGACAATCCCATCATGGCCCTGATCTGTTGGCGAAAATTGGGTCCTGGGGACGGAGACGAGGGGATCTCCGCGGGCTGCTCGCCGGCGTCTTCCGAGGCCAGTTTAGTCAAAAAACTGACGTTGGTGTCAGAAACAGCCAACACCAGACGTTCCCCCATGATGTCAACCACCAGAATATATTTTTTGGGATCGATATAGAATTTGCCCATCACCTTGATGATCCGGTCGCCCGCGGCCAGGG
>JADFYA010000270.1 GCA_015233285.1 Deltaproteobacteria bacterium
TGGTTGAAACCAAAGGACGGCGGAAGTATTGCATCTTGGAGGATTATCATGCGCCGGTTCAAGGGGAACTGATGTTTAAGGCGGTCAGATTGTATTCCGATGAGGACAAGGATGTACCTACCCGGCGGCGGGCCACCAGGGTAAAAGGTTCTATGATTTCTGTGATATATGATTTAACGCTACCACTGCCCAAACCGGCCGGCGCCAAAGACGTGGACCGGTTGCTGGAGGGGCGGTCATTGAAGCACCTGGGCGCCCTGGCAGCCCGGGGATGGTCTCCGGATGAGGCCCTGAAGGCCAGGAACAACTTGACCCAGAAGCAGGTCCAGTTGGAAAAACACCAATGCCACGAATGCGCCTTAATCGATCAGTGTTTGCTGGGCCAAGACAAGGCTATCCGGCGGACCATTGCCAGAATTTCTTATTATCGTCGGCAGTTTGATCTCAAAGAGAATTTTTTGTGGCACAGCTTTCTCCGGCATCTGAATTTTCTCAAGGCAGAGGGTTTCGTGGATGGCGAGGATAACCTGACTTTTGACGGCGTCTGGGCCTGTCGGTTACGATTAGACCAGCCGCTGTTAATTGCGGAATTAATCCGACGGAATACCTTACCCCAAAAAAATCCGGCTCTATTGGCCGGGCTGATTGCTCCATTTGTGGGAGATCGGGGCCCGGAGATGGCTTTGCCCATGGGCAAGGGCTTCAGAGAAGACTTGCTGGTCCCGGCCTTCACCAGGATGGTCAGCTCAATTCAGCCGCTCCACCAACGGATGAAGGAAGCCGGTTTTCCTGGTCCGGCCATTCAGTATTGGCCGGCGGCGACCATGTATGCCTGGGCGTCCAACACCTCTTGGGAAGACACCCTGGCCCTGGCCGGGATCGATGAAGGAGACCTGGCCATGCTCATTTTTCGGACGGCGGACAACCTGCGGCAGGTGGCATCCCTTAGGGATACTCACCCGGCCCTGGCGGCCACGGCGGCCGAAGCCGTAGATCTGATCATGCGCGAACCAATCGTGGACTAATCGCCGCCGGTGCGGTTAGAACTCACTGAAGTCGCTGTCCAGGGGGATAATTTCGGCTGGTCGGGTGGCCCCGGTTTTGGCCGTTGAGATCGGCTTTTGGTAGCCGTTCCGGCTCACTTCGGCCCCGGCCGGCGGGAGCGGCTGAGCCGATTTAATGATCTGGAGTGATGGTCGGTTAGGGTTTGATGGAGTTTTTGGGACACCGTTATCCCGGCGGCCGCCCACCAAGACCGTCATCTGGGTTACAAAATCCTTCATTTCCACAGCCTGATCGTGCAATTGATCCGAGGCGGAAGCCGATTCTTCGGCATGAGAGGCCGTCTGCTGAGTCACTTTTTCCATTTCCCCGATGGCCACGTTAATTTGATTGATTCCCTGAGCCTGTTCCGCAGAACCCGCCGCTATCTCACTGACCAATTCCGCGACTTGATCGGCGCTCCTGGCCACCTGGATAAAGGCATCATTGGTTTCGTATAATAATTCCGACCCTTCTTTCACCCTCCTGGTGGTATCTTCAATCATCTCCGCGGTGTTCTTGGCTGCTTCGGCCGCCCTGAGGGCCAGGTTACGGACTTCTTGGGCCACCACTGCAAATCCGGCCCCGGCCTCACCCGCCCGGGCCGCCTCTACGGCCGCATTCAAGGCCAGCAAATTGGTTTGGAAGGCAATTTCGTCAATTGTTTTGACAATTCTGACCGTCTGTTCGCTGGACCGGGTGATCTCGGACATGGACTGGGTCAACTGGTTCATGGAATTGTTGGCCGTGGCCACAATTTTTCCGGCCGCTTGCATCAGTCTATCGGCTTCATTGGCGCTGTCGGCGTTCCGCTTAATCATGGCCGACATTTCTTCCATGCCGGATGATGTCTCTTCGATGGAGGCTGATTGTTGAGAGGCGCCCTCAGCCAGAGAATGACCGGCCGTGGAGACCTGGACGGAAGCGGCGGCGACCTGGTTGGCGGCCTCATTCAGCCCGATAATTATCCGTCTGATTGGTTTGGTAATGCTGAAGGTAATGATCAGGGCGACCAGCAGACCCAAGACTGCGGCCGTGGGTAGTCCGATGACCATCATCCGGGAGGTCAGAGACAGGTCCGAGGTGGCCTCTGACGAGATCGTAAGTGTTTCAGCCATGCCTTTTTCGGCGATGGCTTTGGCCGCGTCAAGAACGTCCATGGCCACGGCGCCCCGCTTTTGGTGGAGTTCTTGTTGAGCCGACCAGTTATGGACCAGGTTGGTCAGGGCGTTTTTGTAGGTCCGGCTGGCCTGAAGGCTTTCCTCAATTTCCCGGAGATTGATTTCCTGCCGGGTGATGGACTTGAGGTCTCGGAGTTTTTGTTCGATGCTGTCGGAAATCTTTACGGCCTCTTGGATCAACTTCGGATCGTTTAGCGCTTGAGCCTTAAAATTGGCCACTTGAACTTTATTGACCAGGCCGGTGATGTCACCGGACAGAATGATTTTATCTAACCGTTCCTCCAACATGCCTTTGCTCACACCTTCGTCGATCTCTTTTCTCATGGTTTCGCATTGGCTGGTCAAGAATGCACTGCAGTTTTGCATATAATCGGCAGCCGCCCGGTCAAGGGTTTTCCTGATACGGGCCAGTTCCTGATTTTTGGTCACGGTTTCTGCGACCATTTTTTCATACTCCACGACTCTGACTTTTGTTTTGGTTACCGCCTCCCCCAGCAACGTCAAATGTGGAGACCTGGCGACCAGGTCGGTGGCTTCAGCGATGTATTGCTTGACCAGAGCCAGGTTCTTTCCGGTCTCGGCCAGATAGTTTTCATTCTCGCTCAAGGCATAGCCCCGCATGGCCAGCATGGTCGAATGGGCGGATCTCTCCAGGTTGTTGGCGATGGCCACCTCCGGTACGAATGCTTTAGACAGCTTCTCGGAACTACTTTTGACCCGACCCATGTGCCACACTGCCACGCCGCCCAGGACGCAGGCGACCACGATAAAGGCGCTGAAAGCTCCTCCGATTTTTGTCCCTAATTTCTGATTATACATTGAAAAACTCCCATTGACGACACTTAAGAAATGGGCCCCCCTCCATCAAGGTGATGCCAGAAGTGGTTATTGGCCCTCAAAACATTTAGAAATGTTCATAGATCCGGGTGCCTGCAGGGCTGAGACAAGATGCAGGCGGTCTTACTTCTATTCATAACTGCAAGGCAATCCTGGTTGCATGGCATAATTCTAGGCGGTGGCGGCGGCATAACCGCAGTATTGAGGTTGTCCATTTCGGGCACTGATGGTCAGGCATTTCCTGATCACCTCCACGACATCTTGAAGATCGCCATCTGCATAACTCATGTAGCGCGGATACAAAGCATGACCTACAGCCACAGTATTCTCTTCTTTGTCAGGGAGAATAAGGATCATTTTGACATCCAGGAGAAGATCACGAATAAGCAATAACCCCAACAAATCCTCCTTACTGTCGGTAAACACGATGCCGAGTGTCATGTCCTTAAGGGGTTGACGAAGCCGGCGTGACATATCATCCATAGTGCGACAGATGTCGAGGTCTGACTTGGGGACCAGAGTTTCAATCTCTGACCGGAGCCGTCCCGCAAGACCATCATCAGTTTTGGCGTAGAATAATAGATTCATATTCGATCCTCCTTTCAACCGGTATGCTTGAGCTTAATAACAGGAGCCGGGTGGCGTTTCGACCAGATAGTTTTTGATGTGTTGATTTAAATGCTATGATTCACATGCAGTCAAGCAGATCCGACTACCTTTTTCTCTATCAACAAACGTGCCAACCATCCGGATGGCCGGGCCGTAAAATATTAGTTGAATTATGTCGGAAGGATGGAGATGGGTGCCTGGCAAAATCAGACGAGGGCGGGTGAAACCGTTATACTGGGTGCGGGATTCAGGATTGAAAACGGAGATGACGTTTTATTTGTTTGAGGCTACGGCGGAAGCTGTATATTGTTTAAATTTTAATTTGTTAGGCAAACTGGAGAGCGGCCGGAGAGAGAAATGAAGGCTTCCCGAGGCAGTCCTGAAAGAAAGAATGATTCTTTAAAAGAGGAAAAGGGATTCATTGCCGGAGGATTAATAGAGATTTTAATTTGGCTGAAAACAAGCCTGACCAGAAAGGCATGGGGGAAAGACTCCTTCAACAAAACTATCTTGTTTCTGGTTGCCTCATAAGAGCAACCAGCAACCAGCAACTATCAAGGCTGGTAGTAGGGGATATCGTATTTTTTCAGCAAGACGTACAAACGTGATCTGGAAATAGCGGATATTTTAGCAGCCTTATCCGTATCCCTGGCGGCAGCCTGCATCACGTCTTGAAAATATTGCTTTTCGAAGGCGGCCCGGGCCTCCCGTAAAGGAGGTAAGTTTTCCTTATCGTAGGTCTCTTTACGCGTATAATCTGGGGATAGTCTATCTAACCTGTTGATATTTTCCGGAGAATCTTTTTGGAGGGCGACGCGGGCGGCCTCGATTCGGATATTTATAGGTAAATGGTTTGGAAATAAAGAATTATCCCCCTTAGCCGCGATAATGGCCGTTTCTAAAGTATTAATCAATTCCCGGACGTTTCCCGGCCAATTGTAAGCCGCCAGGGTCTCCAGGAAGTCCGGTGGCGTGGATTTAACGGGAATGCCGAATCGCTCGCACAACTTGGGGACATAGTGTAAGACCATTTCTTTGATATCGACGATCCTGTTTCTTAATGGCGGTAGAGTAATCACAAAAGATTTTAAGCGGTACAACAGGTCTTGGCGGAATTTTCCTTCTTGGACCATCTGATCCAGATCACGGTTGGTGGCGGCCAGCAATCTGAAGTCGCTCTTGATTTCCCTATTCAGGCCCAAAGGGCGAAAATGTCGTTCTTGAAGAACGCGGAGAAACGATTTTTGAATGGATAACGGAAGCTCACCAACCTCATCTAAAAACAAGGTGCCGCCGTCAGCTTCCTTGATCAGCCCCATTTGGGCCCTATCGGCTCCGGTGTACGCCCCTTTCTCGTGCCCGAACAGGATGCCTTCGACCAAAGACTCAGGGAGCGCGGCGCAATCCACTACGACGAAGTTTTTGCCTGCGCGGGGACTGTTGTCGTGAATGGCGTGGGCAACAACTTCCTTGCCGGAACCGGTCTCGCCGGCGATCAGGACCGCAGTATCACTTGATGCCGCCTGAGCTACCTGCTCAAAACAGGCCTGCATTTGCATACTGGTTCCGATAATG
>JADFYA010000271.1 GCA_015233285.1 Deltaproteobacteria bacterium
TGGAAAAAGAATTCTCATTACCGGAGCCGGCGGGTCCATTGGGTCGGAACTCTGCCGCCAGGTTTGTCGTTACCGGCCGGCCATTGTCGTCTTATTTGAACAAACCGAATTCAGCCTGTTCAAGATCGATAACGAACTCAAAGAAATATGCCCGGATATCTCCGTTGTCCCGGTTATCGGCGATATCCTTGATCCTGAAAGCCTGCCCATGGCCTTCGGGACCTACCAGCCGGAGGTAGTCTTTCACGCCGCGGCCTACAAACACGTCTCAATGATGGAAAAAAACCCAATCGAGGCCATCAAAAACAACGTCTTTGGGACTATTCACGTCGCCACTTTGGCCCTGCAGCACCAGGTCCGGCGATTCATTCTCGTATCCACCGATAAGGCCGTGCGCCCCACCAGCATTATGGGCGCCACCAAACGGGCCGGAGAAATATTCGCCCAATGTCTCAATGCCCAGGGAGCGACCAGGTTCATCACAGTCAGATTCGGCAACGTGGTCGGGAGCGATGGCAGTGTCGTCCCGATTTTTATGGAACAAATCAAGAGAGGCGGCCCCGTCACGGTGACCCATCCGGATGTTTGCCGGTATTTTATGTCCATTCCCGAGGCGGTGTCCCTGATTCTTCAGGCGTCCAGTATGGGCCACGGGGGTGAAATCTTTGTCCTGGATATGGGCAAGCCCATCCGGATTGTTGATCTCGCTTGTGACTTAATCCGCCTGGCCGGAAAAAGACCTTACGAAGACATCAAAATAGACTTTATCGGCCTCCGCTCCGGTGAGAAACTGCATGAGGAACTATTTATCACAGGTGAGGATATCCAACCCACCAGCCATGACAAGATCCGGGTGGCCAAATCGCTCACCCACGATTTCAAGCAACTCCAAACACAGCTCACCCGGCTTCAGGAACTGGTCGAACAACCGGACGTAAAAAGCGCCCTCCAGGTTCTGCACGCCATGGACCCAACCTACCATCCCTCCGAGGAATTCCACCTCCCCGACCCTCCCCTGCCCCAACAACCGGAGACCACGACGCGCCGGGCCGACCTTCGCCTGGTTTCCGGACAGGTATCCTAAGGATTGAATATCACTTCATCATAACGGTAATGCTCGATTATCTTTTCGATTCTACTGTGAAATGCGTGAGCGTTATCCCAAGTTTTATGCACGCCTGGCCCCAAATGTAGCTCTTGGCAATAAGCCGACACCTCATCCCTATTCCTCCGCAATGAACACCGCAGAGGAGACATTAAATCTTTTGCTCAAGGCCTTGATTTGCTGGACATCAAGCTGACGGCTGCCGGAGAGAATATCTGCTGCCGCCCTTTGGTCACCCAACTCCGGCAAGCCAGCCAGGTCGATACCATGGCTTTCCATTAGAGTCCGTAACACCGATATGGGGTCGCCCGCAGGTTCAGGAACATTTTGATCTTCATAAGCCTCGACCAACGTCCCCAGAGTCTCCATCAGCGACGCCAAAGGATGTGATTCGTCTTCACCGACTTCATCAATCAATTCATTAAGAAACTGAGCTAACCTCTCATAATCATGTGACGTATGGGGCACGGTCAAAATGGTTTCCACTACCGGCCAAATTTTAGTCACTTCCTCGCGTGTTGGATACATGCTTATTCTCTCCAATACCCTCGGTCATACTCGGCATGTGTTAAAACATGTCGAATATAGACCCGCTGGGTATGGTAATGCACTGCAACAATAAGCCGGACCTTATTTCCGCAGATATTGAATACGGTTAATTTTCCGACACGGTCCACCGCTGGGAACAGCAAACGCAATTCACTAAAATTTCTAAATATCCCACTCTTCACGAGTCTATACCAGGATTCAACCCCGTGAGCCCATTCCGGATGTTTTAGGGCAAAATCGAACAACGGTTTTCGCGTTATGATACGCAACGATAAGCTTCCATCAGCTTGGAGTTAGTTAGACATTGTCAGCCATCATGTACTCCGCCAGGCGGGTCAGCATGGCCGGTCCTTTGACCTCGGTTTCAAACAACGGCACAATCGCCCGGATCTTATCATCAAAAGTCTTCCAGATCTGGTCCATGTGTTCTTCCTGCATCTTGACCCGGTTGTGAACGAATTCGGCCGAGCCCTCGCTGACCTGCGATTTGGGGATGAGCCCGTTGACCAAAACCCCGCCGACAGGAATGCCGAACTCATAGAACCAGTTGATAAACCGGGTGATGACGGCAATGGGCAGGCTTTCGGGCAAGGTTACAAAGAAAAAGGCGGTCAAGGCGTCATCGGTCAATAATTCTTTAACATGGCCCATCCGGCCCTTGAACCCGAGAAGATAATCCAGCAGCGGGTCCTGCTCCTGTTTTTTGGAAAAAGACAGCATTTCCCGCAATGACTTGGCCTCTTCCCGGCTCTTGAGCATTTTTTCCACCCACAGGCCGTACACTTTGGACATGCCCAGCAACCGCCTGGCATTGGCGGTCGGGGCCGTATCGAATACGTAGAACTCGTATTCGTCTTTGAACATCAAGTCCATCATGTTTTCGAACATGGCCGATTCTTCAAACGCAGGGTTCATGGTCGCCGACTCGATAAACTCCTCAGCCTTGGTGGTAATATCCGCAAATTTAAGGAACCAGTTAATCTTTTCCCGGATTTCCTTTTTCGACCGCTCGATGGTGTCCTTGGTATCAATCTCAAACGCATGGCAATTGGCCTCATCGCACACCACGACCGGCCGGCCAAAGACGTTTTGCCCAAACAAATTGGACAGGCTATGGACGGGATTGGTGGAGGCCAGCAAAGTTTTCTTGCCCAGTTTGGCCGACCCCAGGGCAGCCGCCCCAGCCATAACTGTTTTGCCCACCCCGCCTTTTCCACCGAAGAAAATATACTTAAGCTTCGGATGATCCCTAAAATATTTCTGCATACTAATCGTGATCTGGTTCATTACCCCCGTCCCCCTGGTTAAAAGTCGCCAAACATGGCGTGAGCCAGTTTTTCGATCATGGGTAATCCGGTTACGTCCCGTTCCATTTCCGGAACTGAGGCCAGAATCTGGCCCTGGAAATCCCGTTCGATGACCTTAAGGTAATGCTCCTGCATCTCGAAGCGATTCTTAAGATATTCCGGGATATTCTGATCCTTCAGCTCTTTGGGCAGGATCCGATTGAGGATGTAACCACTTAGGGGAACGTCGAATTTAGCGAAAAGCTCCGCGGCCTTGAGGGTGTCTTTAATGACCATTTCTTCGGCGGTCAAGACAAAGAAGAACGCCGTCATTTTTTTATCGGTCAAGATACTGGACGATTTATTGATCCGTTCTTTGATATAGAGCAATTCATTCAGAATAGCGTCTTCCTCAACATCCTTATCCCGGCGGATAACCGCGGCCATCTGGTCATACTCCTGCATCTGTTCCCGCAGCTTGGTGATCTTGTCGATCCAGGCATCATAGACGGAAGCCATACTCAGGTAATAGAGGGCGTGGCCGAGGGGGACAAGATCGTAAATATAGTAATCATAGTCGCCCTTAACCACGATATCGACCACCTCATCAAAAATGGCGCTTTCCTCCATGGCCGGTTCGGCCGCGGCGGCCGTAATATAGCTTTCGATCTCGTCGGGAATCTTGTCCATTCCGTACATATCGAGGATCTTGTTCCGGATCTCTTGTTGATATTCCTTCACCCGGCGGTCGGCATCGATTTCCTGCGCGTACAGGTTGGGAATGATCTCGGTCGGACCCTTGCCAAAGATATCTTTTTGGAAAATGTCGGTGAGCGAGGCTTGTGGGTCAACCGAAAAAACCAGGACTTTTTTACCCTTCTTGGCCAGGTAATAGGAAGTAGCCGCGGAAAAGGTGGTTTTTCCCAATCCGCCCTTACCGCCGAACATGATATATCGCCTATCCGGATATTGCTCAAAGATATTGGCTAGAGACATAACGATAAGCCCCTCTGGAGAATTTCAGTTTCCATTTCCGGCAATCCGAGACGCAACCGGCTCGGCCTACCGGCTCAATAGATTTAAAAGGCGCCCGGCCAGGCAAAGGGAAGGTCAGGCCAGGGCGTCCGTCAGATCCTTCTCTTTTAACATGCGCCGCTTCCAGGTGGAAATCTGAGGCACGACATAGGGCAACAGCCGCAGTGAATAGTACGGCGGCAAAATTGGGACACCCAGCATATCCCCCATGGTAATGAGGATGAACAGGTGTTCCATACTGGCCCGAGTTTTTAGGGCAAACCGGGCCGAATCGTGGGCGGCTACCCCGTATACAAATTCTTTGATCGATTTCAAAAATCCAAATTTTTCTTTTTTCTCGTCAGTCATCCGTATACTCCTTATCGTTTTATCTGAAGCTAGTCAAAAAAGTCTTGATCGGTAAAGTCTTTCTCCCGCAACATGAAACGTTTCCACCCGGTGATTCCGGGGGCCAGGTACGGCAATAGCCGCAGGGAATAGTATGACCGGGGCATCGGCACGCCCAACATGTCGCCATAAAGGCTTAACATGAGCAGATGTTCCAAGCCCGCCTTGCTTTTCATGGCCACCAGGGTCGACTCGTGCGCGGCCATACCGTAAATGAATTCCTTCACCGCCTGCAGGAATCCCTTTTTTCCCTGGGTTTCTTTCTCCGGCATATTCCCCACCTATGGCGTCCACGTCACCGCCCGACGGACCAAACGGCGCGTCTTAATTGAATAAACAGCTCCGGTTGGATCCAGACCGGCCCAAGTCCAGCCGGAGCGACTATTTGTTAGTTCACGCCGGAGTGAGTTGAGGCTTACCAATACCCCGGTAGCGCATAAAGGCCTTGTAACCTTCACAGGCCAGAATAAGAGCGGCAATCACCAGGAAGAACCCGGCCAGCCCCATCAGAGAATTACCAATCAGGGCCTCGCCCTTGACCACACCCGAAAACACCTTGTCCAGCAGGCTGTAGGAGGTGTACAACAGGGCGGCTATGGTGGTCACAAACATAAATATCATGGGATAAAAAGCCCAGGCAAAAGACCGGCCCTCCGACATCAGCCAGGCCGATATCAACATCAAGGCCAGGGAAGCCATCAATTGATTGGCCCCGCCAAAAAGCACCCACAGATATTGCCACCAGCCAGTCAGCACCAAAACCGCGCCCAGCAGGCTGGCTATGATCGTCCCGATATGGACGTTCCTGAATACCGGGCTGATATCGCCTAATAACTC